>CACXED010000379.1 GCA_902766575.1 uncultured Ruminococcus sp.
CCAGCTATGCGGCGGACGCCGTTCATATGCGCATCTACTCCGACTCCATCCCGGACGGCTGGATGGGTCTCGACATCGGCGAAAAGACTCAGGAGCTCTTCTCCAAGACTCTCGTCGGCGCAGGCACCGTTATCTGGAACGGCCCGATGGGCGTCTCCGAGTGGGAGAACTTTGCATCCGGTACCCGTTCTGTCGCTAAGGCTATCGCCGAGTCTGGCGCAATCTCGATCATCGGCGGCGGCGACTCCGCAGCGGCTGTCGAAAAGCTCGGCTACGCTGATAAGATGACTCACGTCTCCACCGGCGGCGGCGCGTCGCTCGAATTCCTCGAGGGTCTCGAGCTCCCCGGCATCGCCTGCCTCAACGACAAGGACTGAATTGTTTGTTTGCGGGGGGAGGAAACCCTTTTCGAGAAAAGGGTTGTCCTCCCCCTGCCCCCTCTTTCCGAAAAGCTTTATACACTCGGGCGAATTTCCCTGTCGTTAGTCGCTGCGGGTGTTGATGCTCGGAATATTTCTTAACCGAAAAATCATAACTGCTAATGAGGTAATTAAAAATGAACAAATCCACCCGTAAGACGGTTATCGCCGGCAACTGGAAAATGAACATGACTCCCTCCGCAGCAAAGGCTTTCATCACCGAGCTTGCTCCGATGGTTGCGGGCAAGGACGGCTGCGATATCGTCCTCTGCGTTCCGTTTGTAGACATCGCTCCGGCTGTAGAAGCCGCAAAGGGCACAAACATCAAAATCGGCGCTGAAAACGTCCACTTCGCGAAGAGCGGTGCTTACACCGGCGAAATCTCCGCTGACATGCTTAATGAAGTCGGCGCTGAGTACGTCGTTATCGGTCACAGCGAGCGCCGTCAGTACTTCGGCGAGACCAACGAGACCGTCAACAAGCGCGTCCTCGCGGCTCTCGCAGGCGGACTCAAGGTCATCCTCTGCGTCGGCGAGCTTCTCGGCGAGCGCGAGCAGGGCATCACCGAGGAGATCGTCTCGCTCCAGACCAAGATCGCGCTTCAGGGCGTGACCGCCGAGCAGCTCAAGAACGTCATCATCGCTTACGAGCCCGTCTGGGCAATCGGAACCGGCAAGACCGCTACTCCCGAGCAGGCAGACGAGGTCTGCGGCATAATCCGCGGCGTCATCGCAAAGCTCTACGGCGCAGAGGCTTCCGAGGCTTTCACCATCCAGTACGGCGGCTCGATGAACGCTAAGAACGCTGCCGAGCTTCTCTCCAAGGTCAACGTCGACGGCGGACTTATCGGCGGCGCATCGCTCAAGACCGCTGACTTTACTACTATCGTCAACGCAGCCCAGTGATTGTGGAAAAAACGCTGAAACGGCAAAAACCGGACGCTTATAACGTCCGGTTTTTTTGATTTCAATTTTCGGTGCGATACGCGATATATCGGTAATGAAGCATATCGACGCCCCTGTAATGCTTTACATAGCTGTCCTTTTTTATCATGCCGTTCCGGAGCGCCACGTTCTGAGATGCTGTATTAGTATCCCGGATAATGGAGCAGACCTCGCTCGCGCCCAGCTTTTCAAAGGCATATTGCTTGCAGGCGATCGCGGCTTCGGTCGCGTAGCCTTTATGCCAGAACCGACGTTCAAAAAGATAGCCGATTTCCAGCACCTCAACGTCTTTCCACGGCTGCATAGTGAGTCCGCATTGACCTATCAGCATATCGCTTTCTTTCAGGACGACAGCCCACAAGCCAAAGCCCCATTTCAAATAGCGTCCGAGCTGTCTGTCAAGCCACTCCTGCACTTCGCCGTCGCTGAACGCGCCCTCGTAGGCGTACATCGCGCTCTCATCCTGCAGAGTCCTGCAAAGAGCGTTATAATCCGACTGCTCCAGCTCTCGCAGATATAATCTTTCTGTTTCGAGTATTTTTTTCATAATGTTGAATTTACCGCCGTCCGTCGTGACGGCGGTTTTCTGTTGTTCGATCGTTTACTCCAGCTCGAACGCGCCGGTGTAGAGCTGATAGTAGGTACCCTTTTCGGCGAGGAGCTTTTCGTGGCTGCCGCGCTCGATAATGCGTCCGTGGTCGAGCACCATTATCACGTCCGAGTTCTTGACGGTCGAGAGACGGTGAGCTATCACGAATACCGTGCGCCCCTCCATCAGCTTGTCCATGCCGCGCTGAACGATAGCCTCGGTTCTGGTGTCGATCGACGAGGTCGCCTCGTCGAGTATCATGACCGGCGGGTCGGCGACTGCGGCTCTTGCTATCGCGATGAGCTGGCGCTGACCCTGCGAGAGGTTCGAGCCGTTGTTCGTCAGCTCGGTCTTGTAGCCTCCGGGCAGGCGGGTGATGAAGTCGTCAGCTCCGGCGAGCTTTGCCGCGGCGATACATTCCTCGTCGGTGGCGTCGAGCCTGCCGTAACGGATATTGTCCATAACGCTGCCCGTGAACAGGTTCGTTTCCTGAAGCACGATTCCGAGCGAGCGGCGCAGGTCGGACTTTCTTATCTTGTTGATGTTTATCCCGTCGTAGCGTATCTTGCCGTCGGCGATGTCGTAGAAGCGGTTGATGAGGTTGGTTATCGTCGTCTTGCCCGCGCCGGTAGCTCCGACAAAGGCGACCTTCTGACCCGGCTCGGCGTAGACGGTCACGTCGTGGAGAACAGGCTTGCCCTCCTCGTAGGCGAAGTCGACCTCGGTCAGCCGGACGTCGCCGCGCAGCTCGGTGTAGGTCAGCGTTCCGTCGCCGTGAGGATGCTTCCAAGCCCACATTCCGGTGCGCTTTGAGGTCTCGGTGATGTTTCCGTCAGCGTCCTTTTCGGCGTTGACGAGAGTGACGTAGCCGTCGTCGACCTCAGGCTTTTCGTCCATCAGCGCAAAGATGCGCTCCGCGCCCGCAAGACCCATGACGATGCTGTTTATCTGCTGCG
>CACXED010000380.1 GCA_902766575.1 uncultured Ruminococcus sp.
AATTCTAAGTGCGCAGATGCGCAGCAGATTTTTCGTCAGACGATACAAAAATTCGCAGGCAGGGTACCGCCCCTGTCAAGAATTTTTCGTGAAGATGAGTTGCAAGCAACTCAGACGGAAAAGATGCAAGTAGATGCGTGCTTAAGGCGTCAGCCGTGAATTGTGCGGTATTGCCTTAATAATATGATACCATGAATAAATACTTCTGTAAATGGAAAAAACACGATAAAAACTTGACTTTATACGCATTTTATGATATACTCGTACTGTAATTGAAGCATGGAGAGTGAGCTAATGCTGTTAGAATGTCCCAATCACGTTTTTGCGAATATCATACACGAGTACAATGATGAGCTGAACGTCACAGAAATAGGGTACAGTCACGGTAAGAGCGAGGACAGCACGTTTAATCTGATCCGTGAAAATCACTTCATGCACATCGTTATCCGGGGAGAGGGGCTTTTTAACAAAACTCGCGTTGTCCGCGGCGAGGTCGCATACCTCAAGCCGATGTTCCCGAACGACGTGGAGATCGCGCCGGGAAAGGAGCTCGAGCATTATTGGTTCTCCTTTGGCGGAACAAAGGCTGACGAGCTGCTCGAGCCGACCGGACTTACGAAATATCCGATCGCCAAAATCGACGAGAGCGCGGTCGATCTGCTCGAACCTCTGCTTCATGAAGCGGTGTATGGCAGCGGAATGAGCGATCGTCGGCTTTCGGAGAAGTTCGAGGGACTGTTAAAGTACGCGCTGTCGTTCATCGGCGAAAAATCGCCGGCAAAGCGCCGCTCGGGAGGAGAGAACGTCCGGGCAGCCGAATACGCGTCAACCGCCGCGGATTTCATACGACAGACGCTCCAGAGAGGCGTCGGAGCGTCTGACGTCGCGAAATATGTCGGGATAACCGAAAAATACCTCTGCAAGATCTTCCGGCAGTATTACGGGATAACTCCGGTCGCGTTCATTAACGAGTGCCGGAAGGACAAGGCTATGCGGCTGCTCAGAACGACGGCTCTCGACGTGAAAAGCATCGCGTCGCTCTGCGGGTTCGACGATCCGAACTATTTTTCCAAGTGGCTGCGTCAGCAGATCGGACAAAACGCCAGCGACTATCGCGCCTCCCTGAAAGAAACCGATAAGAAATAGCCTGCCGACGAGTCTGCAAATGTAACGAAATTGTTAATAAATCTGACAGCGCTTGCAATCAAAAATAATCTGTGCTATTATAGACATGAATCGGAGCTGAATCCGATCATTCTGCAAAACCGAAGGGAGCAATTCATTATGGCAGAAAAGAAAAAAATCCTCGTACCGGGCGGAACCGGCGCGATGGGAGTTTACCTCGTTCCCGAGCTTCTGGGGCTCGGATATAAAGTCGACGTCGTCTCGCTCGACGATGTGACCTCCGATAGCTCTGATCTGAGATATTTCAAGGCGAACTTCAAGGATCCGGCAGTCCGCTCGGAGCTTCTTAAGAATAATTACGACGCGATCATCGACTTCATGATCTACAATACCGAGGAATTCCGTAAGGTTTACCGCGAGCTGCTCACGGGCTGCGGGCATTATATCTACCTCTCATCCTATCGTGTCTACGCCGGGGACTCGCGTCCGACCAGAGAGGATTCGCCGCGTCTGCTCGATTCGCACAGCGTATCCCACGACATTGAATATCTCGCCAGCGAGGATTATTCGCTCTACAAGGCGCGCGGAGAGAATATCCTCCGTGAATCGGGGCTGTCGAACTGGACGGCGGTGCGTCCGGCGATAACCTTTTCAAAGCGCCGCTTCCAGCTGACGATCCTTGAAGCCGACGTCGTCGTGCATCGCGCAAAAGCAGGCAAAAAGGTTCTGCTTCCCGAGGACGCGATGAGCGTTCAGGCTACGATGAGCTGGGCGGGAGACGTGGCGAAGATGATCTCGCGTCTGGTGTTTAACGACGCCGCGCTCCGGGAGGTATACTCGGTCTGCACCGCCGAGCACAATCAGTGGAGGACTGTCGCCGAGTATTACCGGGAGCTGATCGGGCTTGAATATGTCACTGTCAGCAATGAGGATTTCCTCTCCTGCATGACTCCCGACCGCGAAAATGTCAAATGGGCGCGCTGGCAGCTCAATTACGACCGGATGCTCGACCGCGTGATGGACAACAGCAAGATCCTCGCCGCGACCGGAATGAAGCAGTCCGAGCTGACGACCGTTTACGACGGGCTCAGACGCGAGCTGTCCGCTCTGCCTTCCGACGCCTTTGCCGCTGACACATCGGTGCGCAATCGTCTGATGGACGAATACATCGCGTCGCACAAAATCTGATCGGTGCGGTCTCCTGCCGCAGCTGCAAAGCAGCGGATCGGATTCTTTGCTGTGTTTTGCGACGCATCTCCTCACTCGGAATTGAACGGTATTGCCTTAAACGGCACAGGGAGCGTTACCGCTCCCTGCGCCTGATTTTCTGTGATAATTACCTTACTTCAAGGATCGCGGCGAGCTTGTTGTAGATTTCGGTGTTATCGTAATAGCCGCCGAAGTTATCAGATCGTAGGAAGCGCGCAGACGCTGAACCTCGTATTCGGTCAGAAGCAGACGGTCGTTCTCATCGCCGCTGAGCTTGAGTCCGAACAGCTTCTCCACATTCTTCATAGCGTCTTCAAAGGAAGTTCTATTCTCCTTGTATCCTGCGGCTTCCGCCAGCTCAACTCCGATCTCATAGTAATCATTGCGGCTTGCCTGATGGGCGTAGAACGCAGCCGGAGTCGCGTGATTGAGGTTGACTGAGCTGATGACGCCGATCTTCCAGCCGAGCTGCTTATGGAGCT
>CACXED010000381.1 GCA_902766575.1 uncultured Ruminococcus sp.
ACAGCATCTCGGTACAGATATATTCCGCGCCGCAGGCTCTGCAGGTCGCGCGGAAAGCATGATCGGTCACGCCCGCCATAGGAGCGAGCGCGGCTCTGTAATTCAACTCATATTTCATATGTAAATTCTATACCAATAATGTGAACCTGTCGTGAACTGTGTTTTATCCGAATGTAATAAAAAAGCTCCCGGGCAGTCTATTCATAAAAAACCGCTCATATAATACTATATACACAGTTCTGGAGGTAAAGTCATGATCATTTACACAGTCCGTCCCGGAGACACGGTGAACTCAATCGCCTCGCGCTTCGGAGTACCGGCGGAGCGTATAATCCTCGACAACGAGATCCAGCCGGAAAAGCTCAGCGTCGGTCAGGCGCTCGTCATCGCTTATCACGGAAAAGTACATACAGTCCGGCAGGGCGAATCGCTCTGGTCGATCGCGTCGCGATACGGGATAAGCGTCGATCAGCTCTGGCGCAACAATCCGGTGCTCGGAGGAGAATCGACGATTTTCCCCGGTCAGAAGCTGGTGATCTCTTTTTCGGACGTCAAGCGCGGCAGGCTCTCGACAACCGGCTACATCTACACCTTTGCCGACGAGAGCGTGGTCAGAAAGACCCTGCCCTATCTCAGCTATCTTGCGATCTTCAGCTACGGCATACGCGAGGACGGCTCGCTCATCGCGCCCGACGACGGCAGGCTCATCGCCCTTTCAAAGGAGTACGGCGCCAAGCCTATGCTCGTGCTGACGAGTCTCGGCGAGGACGGGACATTCTCGACCGCGAGGGTCAGCGCGGTGCTGAACGACCGCTCAGCCCTTGATAACCTGATCTCGAACCTTGTCAGCGTCATGAACTCAAAGGGCTACGACGCGATAAATTCCGATTTTGAGTACATCCCAGCCTCCGACCGCGACGCCTATGCGAGCTTCATCTCCGAGCTGCGCGCGGCGCTCGAGCCATTTGGAAAGACTGTAGACGTCTCTCTGGCGCCAAAGACATCGGACGAGCAGCGCGGACTGCTCTACGAGGGCATGAACTACCGCGCGCTCGGCGAAGCCGCAGATACTGTCTTTCTGATGACCTACGAGTGGGGCTATACCTACTCCGAGCCGAGAGCGGTCGCGCCGATCAACGCGGTGAAGCAGGTCGTAAACTACGCCGCCGGGATAATTCCGCGCGATAAGATACGGATGGGTATGCCGAATTACGGCTACGACTGGCAGCTCCCGTGGGTCGAGGGTACGGCGGCGAGATCGCTGTCAAACGTCGCTGCGGTCGAGCTCGCCAACGACACCGGAGCGGAGATATTCTTCGACGAGGAGGCTAAAACTCCGTGGTTCCGCTACTACGACGAGCAGGGCGGCGCTCACGAGGTCTGGTTCGAGGACGCGCGCTCGGTCGACGCAAAGCTGACGCTCGCAAACGGCGAGGGTCTGCTCGGAGTCGGCGTCTGGAACGTCACGAAGTGGTTCCCGCAGCTCTGGTTCGTCCTGAACGTGCTCTACGAAATCGACCGCGGATAGGATCAGCCGCGCGGGATTCTGAAAATCTGTCCCCAGCCGGTCTTGTCTCCGGAGACTATCTCCGCGCGGATAAAGGTGTCGCGCGGGTCGAGCTCAAAAACGGCTTCGGTCACGGGTTTGCCGAGCACCGAGCGGTTGTTCTCCCACGGACGGTTGGTGAAGATCGTGACGCGCTCGACATTGTCCTCCGGCTCGCAGTCAACGACAAAGTTCCATCCCGAGCCGTTCCGCTCAAGACGGCAGTAAAAGCGAGGCCCCTGCGTCGCGTAGAAATCTCCGGCGAGGATTGCAGCCATCAGATTGTCGTGATTGAACTCATTTTTGCGGAGATTTACATAAATGAAGGAAAGCGTCTGCTCGCCTCCCCAGAAATGCGTATCGTCGGTCGCGCAGAGCTTCGGCGTATAGCCGCGCAGAGCGAGCTCGTCGATCACGACTCCCGAATAGGGGCGGCAGTTGCGCGGCGCGCCAGAGACCGAATTGTAGATCTCGGTCATCGTATAGCCTTTGATTGACGCCAGCATCTCCCATGTGTTCATCGACCATGCCGGATGCGCGAGTATAGCCGCTCCGCCGCGCTTAAGTATCTCGTCCACCGTCTGCTGCGGAGTTGAGCTTTTCGAAATGACCTCGAGCGGATCGGACTTCATTCCGACTCCGACGATATGGTAAACGCCGCCAAGCGTATCCTCTCCGCCGAAATTATACTCGGTTCCCGAGAGAATCAGCAGTCCGGAGGGATCGTCGTCGATATTCTCTCCGTATTTCCAGTGATCGGTCAGCGCCATGAAGTCGTAGCCTGCGGCTCTGTAGGCGGCTTTGGTTTCCTCGGGGGATTTTCCTCCGTCCGAGCGGGTCGTGTGAGTGTGCAGGTTCCCGCGATACCAGCGGTCGCCGTTTTTGTCGATATACATTTAGATTACCTTCTTTAGGCTCCTGCCTTTATAACAAAATACCTTATAATTATACACTGAACGGGCGGCTTTGTCAAGAGCCGCCCGAAATAATATTCATCAGAGCCGCGCCCGGAGGGTCTCGACGACAGTCTCGAGCACCTTGATGCGCGCGTATTTCTTGCTGTTCGCTTCAACCACCTGCCACGGCGCGAAAGAGGTGTTGGTGAGCTGGAGCATCTGATCCACTGCAATGTGATATTCGATCATCTTTTCGCGGTTGCGCCAGTCCTCGTCGGTGATCTTCCACTGCTTGTCGGGGTCGTTCATGCGCTCGTTGAAGCGGCGGAGCTGTTCGTCGCTGTCGATCTGGAGCCAGAACTTGACGACTATCGCGCCCGACTCGGTCAGAGTGCGCTCAAACTTGTTGATCTCGTCAAACGCGCGCGTCCACTCGGAGAACTTCGCAAAGCCCTCGAGCCGCTCGACCATCACTCTGCCGTACCAGCTCCGGTCGAAGATGCCGATATGTCCGCTTCTCGGCAGAGCCGTCCAGAAGCGCCGCATATACTGAAACGACAGCTCAGTCGGCGTCGGCGCGCTGATCGGAACCACCTCAAAGCCGCGCGGATCGAGTCCGGAGGTCAGGCGCTTGATAGCTCCGCCCTTACCCGCCGCGTCCCAGCCTTCAAAAACGATGACGAGCGGGATTTTTTTGTTGTAAAGACGGTTGTGAAGCTCGAAAAGCTCCTTCTGCAGCGATTTGAGCTTCTTTTTATATTCCTCGTCGGAGATATCGAGGGTCAGATCGTAGCTGTCCAGCGGCTTGATCGGCAGAGGCACTATTCCGGGATCGGTGCGGACCTCGTTCGGTATCGGACAGCTGTGTGTCTGCGCGGCGAGCTCCTTGTCGATCGCGTCGTCCTTGCGGTCAAGCTCGGGCGCGCGTTCCTTTTTAGCCTTTATCGCCGCTTCGAGCGAGCTCAGGACTATCCGGCAGACAGCCGCGGCGGTCGTCTTTTTGTCCTCGGCGTCGAGGACATACCACGGAGCGTACTCCCTGTCGGTGCACTCGACCATCTCGGAGAAAGCGTCGTAGTATTCGTCGTATTTTTTATGACGCTTTCTGTCGTCGTCGGTAACTCTCCAGCTCGTCGCGGAAAAGGCCTCGAGCGCCTCGAATCTGCGTCCCTGCTCCTTCTTTGAAATATGCAGGAATATCTTTACGATATTGCATCCGTCGTCGGCGAGCTGCTTTTCAAATTCGAGAATATCGCAGAAGCGGCGTTCGAGCTTCTTTGCGGAAATTTTCTCCTCCACTCTGGAAATCGACACTTCGCGGTACCAGCTGCGGTCGAAAATCGACATTTTTCCGGCGCTCGGCAACTTGTCCCAGAAGCGCTTGAGCATCGGATAACGTCTCTCGTCGTCTGACGCGTTGCCTATCGACCAGACCTTGAAGCCGCGCGGATCTAGCTCGGAGATCAGCTTTTCGATCATGTATCCCTTTCCCGAAGCGCCCCAGCCCTCGAAAATGACGACTGTAGGTATCTTGAGCTCCCGCGCTTCCCGGACGGTCTTGGCGAGCTTCTCGCGGATCGTCTTTTCAGGCAGGGGCTCGGTCTTTACGACAGACAGCGGATCGATCATTTTTTCTTTAATCACGGCGATTATCTCCTTCATGCAAAAATATTTTTTTCGAGGTTGTTTTTTGACATTTTTTACGCCTTGTATGGTGTAAAATATTATCAGCAAATTTAATTTACCAATTCAAAGGAGTGATTTCTATTTTAAGCAACGAACAGACCTGTGCAGGCGCAGTCACCTGCAATCTGAATAATGGAATACTTGAAGTTGCAGTTTCGGGCGAGATCGACCATCACAACGCGCGCTCGATACGCGCAAAGATCGACGAAAAGCTCTATCTCTGCCGACCGAAAACCGTCCGGCTCGACCTTTCCGACGTATCGTTCATGGATTCGTCGGGACTGGGTCTGATACTCGGGCGATTCACGCTGACTCACGAGCTCGGTGGCGAGCTAAAGGTTGTAAACCCGAGTCAGGGGGTCAGCAGGATCCTCGATCTTGCCGGGACCGCAAGGCTCATCACCATCGAAAGGGGGGAAAAATGATGCCGTCCCTTACAAACATCGTAAAATGCAGCTTTCTCGCCATCTCTGAAAACGAGGCCTTTGCCCGCTCGGTTGCGGTCAGCTTCGCCGCCCGGTCGTCGCCGACCGTAACTCAGCTCGCCGACATAAAATGCGCCGTTTCCGAAGCGGTGACGAACTGCATAGTCCACGCCTATCCGCCGGACAGGTTTGACAAGCCGATGGTCGAAATGACGCTTCGTCATTTTGACGATAATTCAGTCGCAATTACCATAAAGGATCACGGAGTAGGGATTCCCGATATCAAAGCCGCCCGGGAGCCGCTTTTCACCACCGATACGACCGGCGAGCGGAGCGGAATGGGGTTCGCGATCATGGAGAGCCTGATGGACAACGTCAAGGTCAGCTCGCGGGTAAATAAAGGCACGACTGTCACGCTGAAGCTCAGACTGGGAGTTCCGGATTGCTGATTTTTACATATTTTAACCGGGAGGTGCGATTGTGCAAATCAGTGATTATACTCGAAATCCGGAGCTGCTTGAGCTCGCGCTGAAAGGAGATGAAAAAGCGAGATCCGAGCTTGTCGCGGCAAATATGGGGCTTGTCAGGAGCATAGCCAACCGTTTCCGCGACCGGATCGACGGCAGCTCCGACACTCACGGCTGCGACTTTGAAGACCTGATACAGATAGGTACCATCGGCATGATCAAGGCTATACGCAGCTTTGATCCGAAATACGGAACGGCGTTTTCAACTTACGCAGTCCCGCTGATAATCGGCGAGATCCGAAGATTTCTACGCGACGACGGACTTATCAAAATCAGCAGAACGACCAAAAAGCAGAATGCTCTGATCCTGAGCGAACGTGAGCGTTTTTTGAAGGAAAACGGACGCGAGCCGACGGTCGACGAGCTTGTTGAAATCTGTGGAATTTCGCGCGAGGAATTGGTATATGCTCTCAGCTCAGGTTCTCCGTGCCATTCACTCAGCGACGCGGTCGGAGACGATGGCGCCGAGCTTGAGGATGTTCTCCCATCTGCGGACAATGAAATTGATTCGCTGACCGACAAGCTGGCGCTCAAAGAGGCGATCCGGAGCTTACCTCCGCAGCAGCGGGAAATAATCGTGCTCCGATATTTCCGCGATCTTTCGCAGCAGCAAACCGCCGATATTCTCGGGCTTTCGCAGGTAAAAATCTCGCGTGAGGAGAAAAAAATCTTTGAACAGCTGCGAAAAATGCTCTGATTTTTCAAGAAACATCTATGTTTTTCAAATCCGCCTTATAAAATGGCGGATTTTTTTATTTTTTCTGCAATTTTCATCAAAAGCGCCGCAGGATTAACAATTCTGGCTCTTATTTGTTCCGGATATTATTGACCGTTTTATTGTTTTTTGTTATAATTGTTTCAGATAAAATTTCAACAATATCAGGAGTCAGAAATGAAAGATTTCAAGCATTATAGACAGCTATTGGAAAATTATCGTTGGCGTCTTTGTGAAATCAGCACATTGGAAGCTGAACTGCGTAAGATAAGATCGGATATTGACGAGGGAATTTCGTCGCGGGACTCATTAGATCCCGACTGGGAAAAGAATATAAATTCCGAATTAAAAAAGATCAAGTCAGATCTTCAAATTGTCGATGATCTGGTCGAAAGTATTCCGGAAACGCGAAATTTACTGCCATGTAAGCTTTATTTACGTTTGCATTACATTGCCGGTTATTCGCTTACTGAAACAGCCGTTGAAATGAATATAAGTCTATCAACTTTGCGGCGTATCAGGCAGAGATGCGAGGATTATTTTCGCGATTTGTGAAATTATTTTTCTCAGGTGTTTCGGTCGACTTTCTTCATGTTCTTAAGATTTCCGATTTTATGAGAGCGCGCCTCGAGTTCTTCAAAAACAGCTTCAAGCGGGAGTCCTCTTTCATTCATCATAACCAGCAAGTGGTACAGCAAGTCGCTGATTTCCATTTTGAGCTCGTCGTTATTTCCGTTTTTCGCAGCGATAATAGTCTCAGCGGTTTCTTCTCCGACTTTTTTTAGAATCTTGTCGATTCCCTGTGAAAAGAGATAGCAGGTATACGATCCTTCCTCAGGATTTTCGCGTCTGTCGGCGATGACCTGACTGAGTTCTTTCAAAACATTATCATTCATGATTTTCTCCTCTTTCTGTAATTATTTTTCGTCAGCTGAGTATAGTTTTCTATAAAAGCAGCTCCGGTTTCCTGTATGGCAAGCTGCTCCGGTCTGCTCCACTTTTACGAGTAGCGTGTCCTCATCGCAGTCGTAGCTGATTTCCTTGACGCGCTGAATATGCCCGGAATGAGCGCCTTTATTCCACAATTCGCTTCTTGATCTGCTCCAGAACCAAGTCAGTCCTGTCTCGAGCGTCAGCTTAAGCGATTCCTCATTCATATATGCGAGCATTAAAATCTCGTCATTCTGCACGTCCTGAATTATTGTGGGGATAAGAGGCGCTTTTTTGAAAAATATTTTCAAGTCAATATTATTGTCAATCATTTTTTACCTCCAATTAAATCTTGAAATATTATCACATTCTTACCGGAATATGATTCTCAGATAGATATTCTTTCACTTCCTTTATTGTCAGTTCTCGGTAGTGGAACAGGCTTGCTGCCAGTGCTGCATCGCATTTTGTTTGGTTGAATACATCTAAAAAATGCTTAAGATTTCCACATCCGCCGGATGCTATAACCGGTATGCTGACAGCTTCCGAAACTTTTTTTGTAAGCTCGATATCAAAGCCGTTTTTTGTGCCGTCGCAGTCCATTGAGGTCAACAATATTTCGCCCGCGCCGAGTTTTTCGCCCTCTTTTGCCCACTCAATTGCGTCGATTCCCATATCTTTTCTTCCGCCATTGATATATACAGAAAATTTTCCGTCCGGGCGCTTCTTCGCGTCGATCGCAAGCACTACGCACTGATTTCCAAAGCGATCGGCAGCTTCAGTAATTATTTTTTTGTTCAGAACGGCAGCCGAATTCACAGCGACTTTATCGGCTCCGGCGAGCAAAATTTCACGAAAATCATCGGCAGATCTGATACCTCCGCCGACTGTCAAAGGTACAAAAACTTCTCGAGCGGTTTTCTCTACGACGTCAACAATTGTTTTTCGCTTGTCACTGGAAGCCGTGATATCGAGGAAAACGATCTCATCGGCCCCCTGCTGATTGTAATATTTTGCACTTTCGACTGGATCACCGGCGTCGCGGAGTCCCACAAAATTCACACCTTTTACAACGCGACCGTCTTTTACGTCAAGACACGGAATAATTCTTTTAGAAAGCATTTATATTTTTCCTCTCAGGTGGACTTTTTTCCGATTCTGATAGCTTCTTTTAAGGAAAGGCTACCGCTGTATATGGATTTTCCGCATATAGCTCCGTAAAGATTCATTTCTTTGAGCTTTTTAATATGCTCAATATCTCTGATGCCGCCGCTTGCAATTATATTCACATCCACCGATTTCGATATCATTTCAAGCTGCTCATAATTTGGTCCGCTCAATGTGCCGTCTTTAGAAATATCTGTGAATATTATATATTTCACTCCGATATTTGCCATTATTTTTGCAAGTTCTGTATAAGACACCGTTGATTCTTCGATCCAACCCGAGGTTTTCACCATTCCGTTAAACGCATCAATCCCGACAGCGATTTTTTCATTATATTTGTCTACAGCTCTTTTTACAAGCTCTGGATTGGTGAGCGCC
>CACXED010000382.1 GCA_902766575.1 uncultured Ruminococcus sp.
AGTCTCGCTGATCGGTCCCAACGGCGCAGGCAAGACCACCGCGTTCAATGTGATCACCGGCGTCTATCATCCGACCAACGGCGAAATCGAGTTCGAGGGCAATATCATCAGCGCCGGATTTCCGACCGGAAAGATGAAAAAGCTCTACGCGGGACAGAATCAGGGCAAGTACTCGCGTCAGATATCAACCTCGCCCGATATGATCACAAAGCAGGGAATGGCGCGAACCTTCCAGAATATCCGGCTTTTCAAGAATATGACAGTTTATGACAACGTACTGGCCGCCAAGCATCTGCGCCGCAGCTCGAACATCTTCACCGCGGCGTTCAGACTGAACTCAAAGGAGGAGGAAAAAATGCGCTCCGAGACCGAAAAGCTCTTAAAGCTGATCGGGCTCTGGGACGTCAGGGACGAGTACAGCGTTAACCTCCCCTACGGCAAGCAGCGGCATCTCGAGATCGCCCGCGCGCTCGCCACCGAGCCTAAGCTGCTGCTGCTCGATGAGCCTGCCGCCGGAATGAATCCGCAGGAGACGGCTGAACTTACCGCCTTCATCCGCAGAATACGCGACGAATTCGGCATGACGATCTTCCTTATAGAGCATCACATGAATCTCGTCATGGACATTTCCGACCGCATCTACGTCATTGATTTCGGTCACATGATCTCGAGCGGAACTCCCGCCGTCGTTCAGCAGGACAAGCGGGTCATCGAAGCATATCTGGGGGTGAGCGAGGTTGGCTGATATACTTACGATAAAGGATCTGAGCGTCTCCTACGGCGGCATCAACGCGGTAAAGGGCATCTCGCTGAGCGTCCCGGAGGGGAAGATAGTTACGCTCATCGGAGCGAACGGCGCGGGAAAATCGACCACGCTCAAGGCGGTCTCGGGAGTCGTGAAGCCCAAAAACGGCGATATCATCTGGAACGGGAGCAGCATCTGCGGAAAATCGCCCGACAAGATAGTCAAATCGGGCATAGTCCTCGTTCCGGAGGGACGCAGGGTTTTCCCGAACCTGACGGTCAAGGAGAATCTGAAGATCGGAGCTTATCTGCGACGCGACGATCTCACCGACGATTTCAAATATGTCTACGAGCTTTTCCCGCGGCTCAAGGAGCGCGAGTGGCAGCTCGCCGGAACGCTCTCCGGCGGCGAGCAGCAGATGCTTGCGGTCGGGCGCGCGCTGATGGCAAAGCCTAAGCTCATGATGATGGACGAGCCGTCGCTCGGACTCGCGCCGATCATCGTCCAGTCGATCTTTGAGATCATCCGTCAGATAAACAAGAGCGGCATCACCGTTCTGCTCATCGAACAGAACGCGAACATGGCGCTTCAGGTCGCCGACAAGGCTTACGTCCTCGAGACCGGTCAGATAACCCTCGAGGGAACCGGCGCCGAGCTGCTCGAAAACGATTCGGTCAGGGAAGCGTATCTCGGAAAATCGAAGAAATAAGAAAGGCCGCTCGTCAGAGCGGCTTTTTACTTACTTTTTCCCCTTTTTTCCGAACAGCTTTGCGAAAAACGAGACCTTTGCGCTGAATTTCGGCGCGAGCGCGAGCGCCTTTGAACTGAGCGCCTGATCGACAGTCTCGCCGCGCGTCCAGCCCTCGAGCTGCTTTATCTCGCGGGTCGTGAAGGTCTTTGCGAGCTTGGACTTCAGCGTCTCATACGCCGACGGATCGGAGACGAGCTTTGCGCCATCGGGAGCATTTTCGAGCGCCGATTTTTCCGATATCCCGATCAAGTATTGCGCAACGGCTTTGAGCTCGGGAGAATTGAGCTTTTTCGTGAAAGTGGGATTCTGCTCGTCGAACTCGGTCAGCTCGGCGATATAGTCGCGCGCGATCTCGCTTTCGCCGAGCCGTCCGTGTGAGTCGAGCAGCTTCCGGAACAGCTCCTCAACCACCTTTTCGTGGCTGATGTCCACCGGAAGCTCGTCCGAGTAATCCTTTCCGATCTCATAGATCCGGCAGCTCTCGAGCGTCAGCTCGCGCTTTACGCCGCCTTTGCCCCAGAGTCCGAGCAGCGCGCTCTGGAGATTCCGTCCGCAGACCGGGCCGACTTCATAGCTGTTCTCGATGAGCTCGCCGTTTTCGTTCAAATAATAGGAGCTTCCGGCGGCTGTCACTACACAGATCGAGCCGCAGTCGGGGCTGCCGTCGAGCATCAGCGGCTCGAATTCGCGTCCGACGGAGCTGCCGTCGCTGTAGATGCCGGTGACGGCGCGGGAATTTTCGTATCCGTTTTCGGTGCAGACCTGAATATCGCTTTCGACAATAAACATTTAATACCTCACATGATATAATGTGCCAAAAATCCCCGGATGACCGGGGATTTCGGATTTTTGAGCTTTTTTACGTGAAAACGACCTTAGATCAGCGTTTCCTTAGTTGAGGCTTGTCTGAACAGAGTAGTTCGGAGCTTCCTTGGTGATGTTGATGTCGTGCGGATGAGACTCGCGCAGCCCCGCGCCGGTGATCTTGACGAACTGACCGCGCTCCTGAAGCTCGGGGATGGTCGGAGTTCCGCAGTAGCCCATACCGGAGCGGATGCCGCCGATGAGCTGGAACACCGTCTCGGAGAGCGGTCCCTTGTAGGGAACACGTCCCTCGACGCCCTCGGGAACGAGCTTACGCGCGTTCTCCTGGAAGTAGCGATCCTTTGAGCCCTTCTCCATAGCGGCGAGCGAACCCATTCCGCGGTAGACCTTGAACGAGCGTCCCTGATAGATCTCGGTGGTTCCGGGGGACTCCTCGCAGCCGGCAAAGAGCGAACCGATCATAACGACCGAGGCTCCGGCAGCGAGCGCCTTGACGATATCGCCCGAGTACTTGATACCGCCGTCGGCGATAGCGGGGACTCCGAGCTCGGCTGCGGCGCAGGCGGCGTCGTAGATAGCCGTTACCTGCGGAACGCCGATTCCGGCGACTACGCGGGTAGTACAGATAGAGCCGGGGCCGATTCCGACCTTGACCGCGTCTGCGCCAGCCTTGATGAGATCGCGTGCGGCCTCGGCGGTCGCGATGTTTCCGGCGACTATCTGTGCGTGCGGGAAAGCGGATTTGACCTTGTCAACGCAGGAGATGATATTCTTCGAATGTCCGTGAGCCGAGTCGAGCACGAGGAAGTCCGCTCCGACCGAGAGCAGAGCCTGCGCGCGGTCGAGCACGTCGGCGGTGACTCC
>CACXED010000383.1 GCA_902766575.1 uncultured Ruminococcus sp.
CGCATACTCGGTCTCATCAACGAGGTCAAGGAGCAGGGCAACGTGATCCTCGTCATCGACGAGGTTCACAACATCGTCGGCGCTGGTGACGCCGAGGGTTCGATGAACGCCGCGAATATCCTCAAGCCCGCCCTCTCACGCGGAGAAATTCAGGTCATCGGCGCGACTACCCTCACCGAGTACCGTAAAAACATCGAAAAGGACTCCGCGCTCGAGCGCCGTTTCCAGCCGGTCATGGTCGACGAGCCCTCCATCGAGGACACCGAAAAGATCATCCTCGGCATCAAGCACTACTACGAGGAATTCCATCAGGTAAAGATTCCCGACGAGATCGCAAAGCGCGCGGTCTCGCTCTCCGAGCGCTATATCACCGACCGCTTCCTGCCCGACAAGGCGATCGACCTCATCGACGAGGCCGCGGCTCACGTCTCTCTGACCTCAAAGGCGATGAAGGATTACAGCGAAGCCGCAGGTCAGCTCGAAGCGGCTAAAGCCGAGCGCGAGAAGTTAGAGTCGGCGTCCGATTCCTCAAGCGACGACAGAGCGGTTGAAAAATACGAAAAGCTCGCCGATCTCAAGACGAGCGAGATACAGCTCACCGAAAAGCTCAAGACCCTTGAGGAAGCAAAGGCTTCGGTCGAGGTAACGCTCGACGATCTGGCGCAGGTGATCGAAATCTGGACCGGAATCCCGGCTACCACGATCAGCGAGAGCGAATTTCTGCGTCTCGACAAGCTCGAATCGCGCATCAAACAGCATATCGTCGGTCAGGATCAAGCGGTCTCCGCCGTCGTCAGGGCTATCAAGCGCGGCAGAGCCGGCGTATCCGCCAAGCGCAAGCCGATCTCCTTCATCTTCGCGGGTCCCACCGGCGTCGGCAAGACCGAGCTCGTCAAGACCATCGCGAGCGACCTGTTCAACTCGCCCGACGCGCTGATAAGACTCGATATGTCCGAGTACATGGAAAAGCACGCGGTGTCCAAGATCATCGGTTCCCCTCCCGGCTATGTCGGCTACGACGAGGCCGGACAGCTCACCGAAAAAATACGCCGTCATCCCTACTCGGTCATACTGTTCGACGAGATAGAAAAGGCTCATCCCGACGTAATGAACATCCTGCTCCAGATCCTCGACGACGGCAAGCTCACCGACTCCCACGGCAAGGTCGTCAACTTTGAGAACACGATACTCGTAATGACCACCAACGCCGGATCGTCCACCGGCACCGGTTACGCCGGCTTTGGCACGAGCAGCGCCGCCGCGGCTGAAAACAAGACCGAAAAGGCGCTCTCCGAGTTCCTGCGTCCCGAGTTCCTCAACCGCATCGACGAGATAATCACCTTCCGCTCGCTTGAGGAGAGCGATTTCGTCGAGATCGCGCGGATCATGATGAACGAGCTTGCGTCGGCTCTCGCGGAGAAGTCGATCACGCTGAAATTCACCGACGCCGCTCTGGCTTTCATCGCCAAGAAGGCTTACTCAAAGAAATACGGCGCGCGCAATCTCCGCCGCTTTATCCAGACCGCGGTCGAGGACAGGATCGCCGAGGAGATCATCTCGCACTACGACAACCGGCTCTCGGCCGCTGCGATCGACGCCGATGAGAATAGCTTGACCTTCAGCTTCATCTGATATGACTGAGAGCTGGTACGACAGATCGCTCGAACAGATCGAGCACCGCTTCGACGCCGACCGGGGACGGGGACTCACCCGGGAAAAGGTGACAAAGCTGCGCAAAAAATACGGCTCGAATAACGTCTACCCGACAAAGGTCAGAAAATTCTTCGAATACCGCAAATATCTGCCGACCGACTTTGCGTCGCTTATCCTGCTTGCAGCGGCGGCGGTTGCGGCTGTGTTCGAGCTTCCGATCCCCGCCGGAGCGATAGCTCTGATGGTGATACTGAATCATGCCGCGGCTATCTTCACCTTTGTCAAGGCGCAGAAGGTTCTCGACGGCATGGAGGCCTATTCCCTGCCCACCGCCAAGGTTCTCCGCGACGGCAGACTGGCGCTGCTTGACATGAGAGCTCTCGTCCCCGGAGACGTGATATTTCTCTCCGCAGGCGATATCGTCCCCGCCGACTGCCGGATCTTCGCCGCCGACGGGCTCTGCATCAACGAGGGTACGCTGACCGGAAATACGAGCTCGGTCAGAAAAGATCCGAATTTCGCAAAATTCACTCCGGGACTTACTCCGGGCGAGCAGCTGAACATGGCTTTCGCAACGACCATCGTCACCGCCGGAAACGGACGGGCTATGGTCGTGTCGACCGGAAGCTCCACTCTCGCTTATCAGGGCGGCAAGCTCAAGCCGATAGTCACTCACGAAAATCTCCGGATCCTCACAAAGCTCAGAAGCTACTGCCGGACCTGGAGCCTGATGATGCTCCTGCTGATTTTCGCGGTGGTCGTGGCAGATCTGCTGGTGCGCTCGGGCGATAAGAATATCTTTGATATCGTGCTCACCGGGCTGTCGCTCGCCGCAGCGTCGATGGCTGAGCTGTTCACAGCGTTCGGGTACATAATCATCGGCTGCGGCATCTTCAACGCGATGAAGCGGCGCAAGGACGTCAACGTCGGCGCGCTCATCAAGAACGCCGAGAAGTTAGAGGAGCTGCGCGAGCTCGACTGCCTCATCATCCCGAAGGACGGAATGATCACCCAGTCCCATTCGCACGCCGAGAAGATCTACATCCCGAGAAGGCTCTATACCGCTACCGACAGCGACCGCATCAACAGCTTCCGCGGAACTGTGTTAAGCGGAGTCATCTCTACCGGAATCTACGGCGCGGGGCTTTCGAGCCTGAACACCTCGTCGCGGAAGATCACCTCCGACGAAGAAGCGCTGATCGAGCTCGCGTCGGAGCTCGGGCTATACAATTCGAACATCGACCGCTCCTATCCGATAATCGAGCATATGCCCGCCGGAGGAGCTTCAAAATTCGAAACGACGCTGACCCTCGACACAGACAGGCGCTATATGGCTGTCTGCCGCGGTGATGTTGAGGAGATCCTGAACGCCTGCGAATATTACTCGGAGCGCGCGGCTATCTATCATATGACGACCGACGACCGTCTCGAGTTCCTCGGAGCGGCGCAGAGCCTTATGCGCGAAAACTACAAGGTCGTGGCGCTCGCGACCGGAGTCCCGGGCTACAACAATCTTCAGCGTATCGGCTCTATCCAGAGCGACCTCACGCTCGAGGGCTTTATCGCGATACGCGAGCCGCTTCAGCCCGGAGTAGCGCAGACTGTCGAACGCGCCAGAGCCGCCGGGATCAAGGTCATCCTCACGACCGACCGCTATACCGAAAGCGACAAATATATCGCAATGTCGGTCGGTATCATCAAGGACGCGGGCGAGATCCTCACCGAGGGACGTATGCTCTCGATGAGCAGCGATCTTCTCCGCGCCAATCTTCCGCTCTACAATATGTACTGCGGCGTCAAGCCCGGCGACCTTGCGAATATCGTCGGCATGATGCGCGCCGACGGTAAAAAGGTCGGACTGCTTGCCGGGGGGATCAGCGGAGCGCTGCTTCTCAAGCGCGCGGACGTCGGATTCGCTCAGGCGGTGACGATCTCGCCGAAAGCTGACCGCTCCGGCATCGACATAAAATCGCGCCAGACCCCGGCTTACTCGAGGATCGCCGGATCAAACGGCAAGACCTTCGACTCGGAAGCGCTGAAATTCATCTCCGACGTCGTGGTTTCCGACGCGAACGATCACGGCGACGGCGGATTTGCGGCTGTGGTCTCGGCGCTTGAATACTCGCGCTCGATCTATAAGGGACTGCTCCGCGTCGTCAGATATCTTGTCACGACGCAGTTCGCCCGGATTTTTCTGACGCTCGGAGCGATATTCATAGGCTATAAGGCGCTGGATCCGGTGCAGCTCTGCTTCGGCGGGCTGATCATAGACTTTGCCGCGGTGATCTGCGCCGCGTTCTCAAAGCCGCCTCACGACGCGCTTACCATCCGCGACGACGCGGAAAAGGCGCTCGACCGCTTTTGGATAATGAATATTCGCCCGATACTCTTTGCGCTGTTCGAAGCCGTGTCCCTGCTCTCCCTGCCGCTCATCGCGCGGATCACCGGAGCCGGGATGTCGTCCGCCGAATACACGTCTGTCTGCTTTATCGCCTTTACGATCTGCCAGCTGATAAATCTCACCGAGTAC
>CACXED010000384.1 GCA_902766575.1 uncultured Ruminococcus sp.
CTTCAGCTTCGCAACCTCTTTCACGATGGCTATCGGCGACCCGCAGAACCACTTCAAGATGTCAGTCTGCGATCTCAAGGAGGACTGGGTCTCCGATATGGCAGCATGGCAGCCTACATCTCAGGAGCTGCTCGATAAAACTCTGGAAGCTATCAAGGAGCTTTCATAAAACTAAGCGGCATACACATCGGCAAACCGATGGGTATGCCGCTGCCCGTTTCTGTATCGGATTTCGTACAGCCGACGGGATAGGAAATAAGATTTTGTGATTTTTATACTATTGTGTCGATTTATAATATCATTATCCGTGATTTTATGATATAATATCAATGGTACAATGAATTTAATGTATATATTTGACTGCGCAATTGTAATATTATTATTAACAAAAGGAGAATGACCATGAAAAAAATCGTTTCCTATCTGCTGCTCTGTTCAATGCTGGCGGCGTCTTTAGCGGCCTGCGGCGGCGCTGAGAGCGGCGGAGACGCCACGGCTCCCTCTCAGCAGGACAGCGTGTCAACCGTTCCGGTCGACACCGATCACGACGCCAACGGCTTTCTGCTCGACTCAATTCCCGCCGATACCAACTTCGGCGGCGCGACCGTCAACATCCTGATCCGCGAGGCTATCGCCAACACCGAGTTCTTCGTCGAGGAGCAGACCGGCGATATCGTCGACGACGCGCTCTTTGAGCGCAACAACGCCGTAGAGGAGCGTCTCGGCGTCGACCTCAATTTCATCTCTTTGCCCGGCGAATGGCCTGACCGCGAAACCTTCAAGGGCGCGATCAAGCAGAGCGTCATGGCTGCCGACGGCGCTTACGATCTCTGCGCGGTGCTGTCTAACCAGCTCGCGTCGCTGACTCTCGACGGCGTTCTGATCGATCTCAACACGCTCGACTACCTCGATTTTGAAAAGCCCTGGTGGGCAAAGGGTCTGCTCGACGAGCTGGCGGTCGACGACAAGCTCTACTTTGCCTCCGGCGACGCCTCGCTCGGACTCATAAACGGCATGATCTGCGTTTTCTACAACAAGAGCCTCTGCGAGGACTACTCTGTCCCGAACCTCTACGATCTGGTCAACAACGGCGAGTGGACTATCGACAAGGTAGTCGAATTCACAAAGGACGTCTATCAGGATCTCAACGGCGACGGAACCAAGTCTCTCGGCGATCAGTTCGGCTTTGCGACCGGAAGCTGGAATCAGCTCTACGGGTTCATTGACTCGTTCAATCTCCAGATCCTCGAGCGCGACAACGACGGCTATCCGTCAAAGTTCGTGTTCGGCTCCGAAAAGGTCGTCGACGCCGAGCAGAAGCTCGTGGCACTGTTCAAGGACAACGACGCATTCATAACCGAGTCTGCGGACAGCGACAACTATGTCAAGGAATTCCAGTCCGGACGGGTCATGTTCTGCACCGGAGAATTCAAGGACACCGCCTCTTACCGCGACATCAGCACCTTTGACTATGGCGTTATCCCCTACCCGAAGTACGACGAGAATCAGCCGGAATACGGTACGACCGCCCGTGCGACCTACTCGAGCTTCTGCATCCCCAAGACCGCAAACGATCCGGATATGACCGCGGCTGTCCTCGAGTGCTTTGCGTCCGAGAGCTACAGAAAGGTCTCCCCGGCTTATTTTGAGACGGCGCTCAAGGTCAAGTATTCCCGCGACGACGAGACCTCGCAGATGTTCGATCTGATCAAATCCTCGGTCAGATTCAGCTTTGCCACCTCGTTCACCGCGGTCATAGGCGACCCTCAGAACTGCTTCAAGGGTGAAGTTGCGAAGCTCAACGACAACTGGGCGTCCTACATAGCATCGTGGGAGCCGAACGCTCAGACAAAGCTGGACTCAGCTCTCGAGACCATACGCGGACTCGAATAATAAAAAGAATCCCCCAAGCGCGCCCGAGGCGCGCTTGGGGGTATTTATTCTCGGCTTTGAGAACGATCATCACTTCTCGGGAACGAGCAGTCCGAAGTCTCCGTCGCGACGACGGTAAACGACTTCTGTCTCTCCGCTGGCAGAGTCGATGAACACAAAGAAATCGTGTCCGAGCAGCTCCATCTGGAGTGCCGCTTCCTCGGGCGTCATCGGCTTGACGCGGAAGCTCTTGGTGCGGATTATGCGGTCGCCGGAGTCAGGCTCGCTCTCGTCCGCAGGGAACATATCGGTTATCGCTCCCGAGCGCAGACGCTTTTCGAGCTTGGTTTTGTGCTTTCTGATCTGACGCTCGATCGAATCCATTGCGAGATCGAGCGCGTTGCGGAAGGTGACGTCAGTCTCCTCTCCGCGGAAGATTGTTCCGGCAGACATTATCGTCAGCTCTACGCGCTCCTTTCCGTGGGGCTTCGAGAGCTTGACGGTGGCAGCGGCGTCGTCCTTGAAAAACTTGTCGTATTTCGAGAGCTTGCTTTCGATGACAGGCTTCAGCTCCTCGGGAACTGTGGTCTGACGGCTGATGATGGTTGTTTTCATATAATTTACCGCCTTTTCTTGAGATCGCATCGGGATTATTTCCCTTTGCATAATTATTATAGCACATATCTCAATAAAAATCAATAGGCAGGCATGAATATTTCGACAATAAATTGTGAATAATCGCTAATTGTAAATTGCAAATTAACAATCAAGTAAAGTGTGTCAATAAATAGCGAAAAATCTGTGAACAACTTTGTGTTTCTTGCCTATTTACAAGAGCGGCTCAAAGTGGTATAATATAAAAAATTTGCGGTTTAGCGTCATATCGCGAAACTGACATCACAGGAGGAAAAACAGTGAATA
>CACXED010000385.1 GCA_902766575.1 uncultured Ruminococcus sp.
AGTTAACGTGTCCCTCGTTATCCGGGAAGGGCGACGAGCGATCAAGCTCATATTTACGACGATCCTCCTCGCGGCTGAAATCCGGGATATCGTAGCCGATATTTCCGTTGAGTATGCTGCGATGAGCGAGAATTGCGCAGGACGCCATAGCCGTCGCGCGGTAGACGTTCCAATAGGGCTCGGTTCCGTTTTCGAGCGCTTTCACGAAATTGTATATCGCGAAGAAATCTCCGCCGCCGTGACCTGAGCCTCCGGCAAGCTCGCCAAGCTCCGGATCGCTCCAGGCCGCGGCTCGGGTGGTATGCTCCTGCTCACCCTCCGGTTTGTCCCATGAATTATAGGTAAGCGATATGTTCTCGTTGCTCCGGTCACATTCGACAGAGCCCTTTGTTCCGCAGAGCCGATAGTAATTTCCGTGCTGTGCAAAGCCAGCGCAGCCGGTAACTCTGAAAACGGAGTTTTTGTCGGTCTGGATGAGGAGCACCGACACAAGATCGGCGACCTGACTTGCCGTTCCCGCCATGCTATCCGGAATAAAGGACGCCATCGCGGTGACGCGCGCCGGCATCGAATCGGTCATGTGCATAAGCGGAGCAAGCGAGTGAGTAAGATAATAGCTTCTCGGGAGCCAGTTTCTCCAGTGATATTTTCCGGGGGCAAGGCGGTTTTTCTCGAGCTTGCTCATCGGATGCACATACTCGCCCTCGGCGTATACGATATCTCCGAGCGTACCGCCCTTGCATATACGCTCCATCTCCTGATTGGATTTGAAGTAAGGATAGTTTTCAAGCAGACCGAAGGTCATGCCGGTCTCCTCCTTGACGCGGCAGAGCTCAACTCCGTCGGCAAGGGTGATATTGCTGGTAGTCTCGCAGAGCACGTGCTTTCCCGCGCGCATTGCCGCTATGGCGAATCTGGCGTGATCCGCAAAATAGTTGCTGAGCAGCACCGCGTCCATATCATGCTTTATGAAGGAGTCAAAATCGGTATACATCCCGACGCTTCTGTTCTTGAAGCACTGTTCCTTGCAGTAGCGCAGGTGCAGCTCCTTGTTGTCGCAGATCGCGACGACCTCCGCGCCGGATTTCTCAAAGCATCCGATCAGAGAGCCTCCGCGTCCGACGCTGTTTCCACGGAATCCGACTCCGAAGATGCCTATGCGAATCTTTCGTTTGCTTTCCATAATATAATTACCTCGGCTTTCCCGGGCGGAGCTGTCTGCTCCGTATCCCGCTTGATGAAATAATTATAACAGAATATCGTGCGGTTGTACATAGCTTCAGTTAACTTGTATATGTAATATTATAACTTTTCCGGACGGCAATAAAATAATGCTTGCTTTTATGCGATTTATCTGATATAATAATAATATACTTTCGAGAGGGGGACACATGGCGTGAACCATAACAGAGTTCATCCGGAGAGCAACGTCTGCCTTTGTTCAGACACGCAGGATAATAACGACGCTATTTTTCCTTTTCAGTTCGTTTACGAAACTCTGCCCGCGAAGCTCCGCTATCCCAAAGAGCTACAGCATTACCGCTGTCATATCGTCACCGAAGGCGCCGGATTTATTAAAGCCGACAGTACACAGCATCTACTGAAGGCCGGTGATCTCATTTTCATCCGTCCGGGATGTTCTTTCTCGCTGACGGATATCCGCGGACTGAAATATCTTTACATCTCCTTTACCGGAATGAATCTGAACAGAGCCTTTGCCGATTACGGGATTGTCAATCCGGTGGAGGTCTTTTCCGGATTCAATAAGCTGATAGATCAATGGATGGAAGCGCTGAGCGTCTGCAATGAAAACAATCTGACTACGCTGACCAAGGGGCTGATCTATTATACGCTCGCACTTTTGCCTACAGAGGGCAGAAGCGAGCATCATCAGTCAAACGATGTTATTGCTCAGATACGCTCGTTCATAGACTGCAGCTACGGGAACAGCGCGCTCTCGCTTGATTATATCTGCCGGATGTACAATTATCATCCGAACTACATTTCCCGCCGGTTTCATGAAGCGACCGGCAGCAGCTTTTCCGAATATCTCGAGTTCTGCCGGATCAGTCACGCGAGGTCGCTGCTGCTCGAAACCGAGCTGCCTGTACATGACATTGCCATGGGCGTGGGTTATCACAACGCGATGTATTTTTCAAAGGTTTTCAGAAAGAATACCGGCGCCTCTCCGTCCGAATACAGAAAGCGGAACAGGCTCGGCAAATTGCCGCAAAACGGGTCGGCAGGTACATAAGGCAATACCGCGCATCTGCGCACTTAGAATTATGCGGTATTGCCTAAAGGAACTGCTGCAAGTACTTTTATCGGGGTACTTGCAGCAGTTCCTATTATTATGCCGTGAAAGCACACTAAAGCATAGCAGCTCGCGGAGATATACTGCCATCAACGATCTCGCACATCCGTCCGCTTCAGATTCCGGTAATCGCTCGGGGTCATACCGGTGACTTTCTTGAAGGTCTTGTTGAAATTCGGCAGATTGCGGAAGCCGCACTCCTGCGCGGTTTCGAGTATCGTCTTTTTGGATTCGCGCAGAAGCTCGACCGAGCGCTCGACGCGCTGCAGCAATAGATACTCATACGGCGAAACTCCGGTCGTTTGCCTGAACATCGCCGAAAGATGCGAGCGGCTCAGATTTGCCGCCCTGGCGATATCGTCAAGAGTCATAGGCTCGGTCAGATTGTCGTTTATGAAGGCTATCGCGTTCTGTATATCCTCAAGGTGCAGCATAGCAGTCATATACTCGGCAGAAGACGCGGAGCTGTCGGGCGCAAGCTCGTCGGCTATGCTCGTAATGAGCTCGAGCATAAGCCTTTTAATAATGAAGCGATTCACATTCGATTCACGAGTCAGCGACTTCAGCTTAAGAATGATATCGTCCCGTCCCTCGATGAGATGTTTAACAGGTGTGTCTCCTATCATCGAACGAAGACGCCACGGCTCAATGAACTCGGAGCATACATTCCAGAGATAACAGGAGGTTACATGAATATTGAAAGAGATAAGCTCGGGTGTACTTATAGTAGGGACACAGTGCTGCTCTTTTGGACGCACTAAGAAAAGCGCGCCCGGCTTTGCTTCATAGCTCTCGCCCTCGAGGATATAGATACCCTCTCCCTCACAGATGTAGCCAAGCTCCAGCTCGGCATGGTGATGTATGCGGAATATATCGGTCTTTCGCTGCTTCGAGCTGTCAAAGCAGCTGAACAGCAGTCGGTGCGACGTCTCGGTATAGAATTCGTTTTTCATAGCGTTTCGGCAAATAGTATCGGATTTCCGTAAAATAGTTGTGGAATTTTTTATGTATTCGTGATATAATCAGTATAAACCAAATTCTGTTCAATGTCAATAACAATATTACGAAAACATGATACTATTTGAGGTTTTTTATGCTGATCTGTGATTATTTCCGCTCCGAACCCGATCCGACCTGGACGCTTGCGCTTCAGTGCGGCGTCACGCATGGAGTTATACGCCTGCCCGAGGACGAGGATTTTGATGTGACCTCGCTGTCCCAGCTGAAAAATATTGTTGCCCGGTTTAATTCGAGGGGAATCACTCCGGTCGTAGTCGAGCCGCTGCCAAATTCGCTCCATGACCATATCAAGACCGGCGACAGGCTTCGCGACGAGTCGATAGAAAAATTCATTCGCCTGATGGCAAATCTCCGCGAGGTCGGAATCGGCACCGTATGCTTCAATTTCATGTCGCACTATGGCTGGACGCGCACCGACACCGAGCTTCCCGAGCGCGGCGGAGCGCGCGTCACCGGCTTCCGGCTTGACAAATTCGCGCCCGACGGCTATAAGGTCGGCAGCGATGAGATGTGGAAAAACTACGAATATTTCGTCCGCGCCGCCGTTCCCGAAGCCGAAAGGTATGGAATCAGGCTGGCGCTTCATCCGGACGATCCGCCGATTGAGCGGCTCGGCGGAGTTTCGAGAATCTTCACAAGCCTTGAAGCGATTAAGCGCGGAATTAACATTGTCGATTCCCCGAATCTCGGCGTGACGTTCTGTCAGGCCTGCTATCGTCTGATGGGCGAGCGGCTTGAGGATGCGATTCCCGCGCTGGCCGATAAGATATTATTCATTCATTTCCGCAATGTGCGCGGATGCCGAACCGATTTTTCCGAGACCTTCCACGACAACGGAGACATCGACATGGCAAAGGCTATGCGGCTCTATCTTGAAAACGGCGTCGATGCGCCGATCCGCGTCGATCATGTGCCGACGCTCGAGGGCGAAAAGCTCGCCTGCGCCGGTTATGACGCGCTCGGGCGGCAGTTCGCGCTCGGATATCTCAAGGGAATCCTTGACGCGCTCGAAATGAAATGATATAATTAAGAAAGGGAAAAAAACATGAAAAAACAGCTGTTCTCAACCCTGCTCATCCTCTCGCTTCTCGCGTCGCTTTCGGCGGCTGGCTGCGGCGAAACCGGCACAGGCGACGTGACTACAGGCGAAAAAGTCACCGAACCGACTGTCGAAACCTCGCCCGACAACATTCCATTAGGCACCGATCTCGGCGGTAAAACCGTCCGCATCTATGTCCGCGGCGACACGATAGACACCGAATTTGCCGCCGAGCAGACCGGCGATATCGTTGACGACGCGATCTACAACCGCAACCGCGCAATTGAGGACAGATTGAACGTCAAGCTGGAATATTTATCTAATACCTCGGTCAACTTCTGGGATGACCGGAACATCTACATGGATACCGTGCGCGCGAGCGTGCTTGCTAACGACGGAAGCGTTGATATCGCGGCGGGTCTCTCGAACATCATGCCCTACCTCGCGCAGGACGGTTTGTTTGTCAATCTGCTGCGCAGCGATATACCTTACCTCGACTTTGACAGCCCGTGGTGGCCGGCGGAGCTGACAAACGAGCTCTCGGTCGAAAACCGTATGTACATGACCTCCGGAGAAGCCTGCCTCGGCGTCATCAAGGGAATGATGTGCTTCTACTTCAATAAGGATATGATCGAGCAGAACAAGCTCGAGAATCCCTACGAGCTGGTCACGTCCGGAAAATGGACGCTCGACAAGTTCAACGAAATGGCTTCGTCGGCGTATAACGATATCAACGGAGACACCAAGGTAGATGACGAGGACAATTTCGGCTTCATCATCGCCAACGAAAATCACGCGCCGAACTTCCTGCTGGCCTGCGGCTACCGCCTGACCGAGCCGGACAGTCAGGGACTTCCGATGTATGCCCTCGGGTCTGAGAAAATCGTTACGCTGCTCGACAAGCTGGTCAATATGATGAATCAGGATGGCTTTGCGGCGAAGTTAGACGGAAACGACGCATATTCCACCACGTTCATAAACGGCAAGGCACTGTTCACCACCGGAGAGTTCCAGAATGCCGAAACCTTCCGCGACCTCAGCTTCGATTTCGGTATCTTACCCTATCCGAAGCTCGACGAGAATCAGAGCGACTATATCACCAGCTCCCGCGCGACCTATTCGCTGCTCGGAATCACAGTCACCGCGTCCGATATCGACGCCGCGGCGGCTGTACTCGAAGCATCCGCGTCCGAGAATTACCGGAGCGTAACCCCTGTTTACTTTGAAAAGGCGCTCAAGGTCAAATACTCCCGCGATGACGTAAGCACGCAGATGTTCGACATCATCAAGAGCCACATCAGCTTTGACTTCGGAGTCGTTCACGGCCCGATGATGGAGAATATCTCCACATTACTGCGTGGGGAGATCTGCTACGCCAAAGGAACATGGTCGAGCACATGGGCGTCAAAGGAAACTGCTGTAAATGCAGCGGTCAGCGACTACCTCGAAGCAATTCTCGCGCTTGAAAACTGAATGAAGCATATTTTCATTATCTGAGAAAGGAAGTATCAAACCATGCCAAATCCCAATCATACCTTCTACATCGACCGGCGCGGCGCGCCATATGAGCTCCCGCTTGACGGTGAATGGGACTTTGCCTATATCGACAGTCCCTGCGACGAGCCGTCAGGGCTGGATTTCCCGCATTCCGCGCCGATTCCGTCGTCGGCTTACCGCTGTCTCGAGCACGCCGGGATCCTGCCCGATCCCTATCTCGGGACGAATTCCAAGCTCTACGAATGGGCGGATAAGAAAATCTGGTATTTCAGACGGAGCTTCTCTCTGCCCGACTGCGACGGAAAGGACATATATCTCTGCTTTGACGGAGTGGGATATTTCTGCCGTGTCTGGCTCAACGGCGCTCTGATAGGCAGTCACGAGGGAATGTTCGGCGGGCCGATTCTCGACGTCGCGGAATATGTCAGAGAGGGCGAAAATGAGCTTATCGTCGAGGTCACTCCGCCGCTGCCTGACTATCACCGCAATAAAATTCACGACGAGCGCGCACTGTCGCAGATCGTGCCGTGGAATCTCGCACGGGACAGCTCATCCTCGAACGGCGATTTCATCGTCTTCGGAATCTGGAGAAGCGTCCGTATCGAAATTCTGAACAAATATCATCTGAGCCGACCCTATCTCTATACCGAGTCGATCGGCGATGGCTCCGCGACGCTGAAATTAGAGGTCGAGCTTGCCGACCCGCAGATAAAGGAGCTTGAGGTCATACCGAACGATTTAGGCGGATGGTCGCAGTACACCTTTGCCTATAATATGGGAATCGCGCTTTGTCCGACCGGAAAGCAGGTCGGGCTTGGCATTCGGATGGTTGAGAAATCTACCGGAAACATCGCTTATTTCTGCCGCGAGACAGTGGATATCTACGACAAGACCGCGATCTGCCGGAATCAGAAGTTCCGCGAATGTCAGTTCATAGAAAAGACGCTCAAAATCCCGAATCCGCGGCTATGGTATCCGAACGGGCTCGGTTCGCCCGAGCTTTACGAGATCACGCTCGAGCTTTACGACGGCGATGATGTGATAGACACGCTCAGCTTTGAGACCGGAATCCGCACAATCGAATATCAGCGCACCGCCGGTCTGCGCCACCGCACGCGCTGGGACGATTATCATTTCGTCGTCAACGGCAGACCGATCTTCTTGAAGGGCATGAACTGGATGCCGGTCGATTTCCTGCTCGACATCTCAGACGAGGATTACCGCTGGGCGCTCGAGCTGGCAAAGAACGAGGGTATTCAACTGCTCCGGATCTGGAGCGGCGAAGGTATGCCCGAGGATGACCGCTTCTACAGCATCTGCGACGAGCTTGGGATCATGGTCATGCAGGACAATTTCATCGCCAATCAGACGACCGAAAAGTGGAATCGCGAGGTACTGGCGTCGCAGGTCTGCCGGAATCTCTATCGTATGCGCAATCATCCTTCGCTTGCGCTCCACACCGGCGGAAATGAGATAAATCCATACGCGCTCGGAAACGATGCGGCGATGTGGGTGATCTCGCGCGAGATTGCCGATCTCGACCCGTCGAGAAAGTTCCTGCGCACATCTCCGGACA
>CACXED010000386.1 GCA_902766575.1 uncultured Ruminococcus sp.
GACTCTCGGCTTGATAGCGCCGAAGTAATGGTCGTCGAGCTCCTGACCCTTGGGAGCCTTCGCGCCGAACAGCGTGCGTCCGGTGTAGATGAGATCCTTGCGCTTGTCGTAGAGCTCCTTATCCACAAGGAAGTACTCCTGCTCGGGACCGACTGTCGTCTTGACCGAGCCGACGTCCTCGTTGCCAAAGAGCTTGAGGACTCTCAGTGCCTGACGGTTGATAGCCTCCATCGAACGGAGCAGCGCGGTCTTCTGGTCGAGCGCCTCGCCGCCGTAGGAGCAGAACACGGTCGGGATGCAGAGCACGCCGTCCTTGATGAATGCGTAGGAAGTAGCGTCCCATGCGGTGTAGCCTCTCGCCTCAAAGGTAGCGCGAAGTCCGCCGGACGGGAAGGAGGACGCATCTGGCTCGCCGCGGATAAGCTCCTTGCCCGAGAATTCCATGATCACCTTGCCGCCGTTCTTAGGCGAGATGAAGCTGTCGTGCTTCTCAGCGGTGACGCCGGTCATCGGCTGGAACCAGTGCGTATAGTGGGTAGCGCCCTTTTCTATAGCCCAGTCCTTCATTGCGTTTGCAACGACGTTAGCGACCCCGATATCAAGGTGCTTGCCGTTCTTGATTGTCTTCTGGAGCGCCTTGTAGGTGTCCTTTGGAAGTCTTGCTTCCATCGTTGCGTCGTCGAAAACCATTGACGAGAAGATTTCGGTTACATTGCTCATTTTCCCATTCTCCTTTTCACATTTGCGTCAGCAAATAAAAAGCGGCAGTGACTTTTCCGGCGTAGACTTCATCTCTCTGTATGAAGCTCTCCTTTTGGAGACCGCCGTCCGACGTCATTGTCGCTTTAAGTTTACCGAAATTATTATCAAAGCAAAAAAATCCGCAGACACGAGAATTATCCCTGTCTGCGGCGTCCTTGTCGCTTTGATGTGTATATTATAGCACAGCTCTTTTTGTTTGTCAAGGGGTTTTTGAAAAAAATCGGATTTTTTTTCCGAACGCTGTCGGATCGGGTCGCAGCCCGCTCAGTGTTCAGCCGCTTCGGCGTCGGCTTTTGTCCGGTGTACCGTTCCGAACGGGTGCTTTGGCGGAGCGTAGACCGAATAGAGCTTCAGCGGCGTGTTTCCGATATTTACTATATTATGCCACGTCCCCGCCGGAATGATCACGGCAAAGCTGCCGTCTATCCTGCGTCTTGTGTCGAGAGAGTTCTGACAGCGTCCCATCATCACCGCCGCGAGCCCGTTCTCGATGCGGATGAACTGATCGAGATCGTCGTGCTTTTCAAGTCCGATATCCCCGCCGACCGGAATACTCATCAGCGTGACCTGAAGCCCGCGCCCGGTCCAGAGCGCCGTCCGGTAATTCGGATTCATCCCGGCGGCGCGGTCGATGTTGATAACAAGCGGCTCCGGACCGAAATCGCGCAGCTCGCGACGGTCCTCTCCCTGCCGGTTTCTGTCGGTTCTTTCCATACTGATCACCATAACCTTCGCAAAGCATAATTTCCTGTTTTGGGATAGCTTACGATCACAGTATATGCGCGCCGACGGCTATTGTCAATCCGGAGCGCCGTTCAGCCGCCGCTTCCCTTGACCGTCTCGCCGGTCCAGCTGTTGATCCCGCCGAACTCCACGACATTTGTATACCCGAGCTTCACCAGCTTTTCAGACGCCTGCTTGCTCCGGTTCCCGCTCCGGCAGTAGACGAGTATCAGCTGATCCTTGTCGGGCAGACCGGGGATCTCCCCGGTTCCGATCGTCTCGTTCGGGATGCAGATCGCGCCGGGGATGTGAGCGGTCTCATATTCCTCCTGTGTCCGGACGTCGAGGATGATGTAATCCGATTCCTTTTCCATGATCTCAGCCGCCTCTGCCGCTCCGATCTGACGATAGGAGCCGCTTTCCTTTTCCGGAGCTTCCGGAGCCGCAGCGGCGCATCCGGTCAGCGCCAGCATACCCGAGAGCAGCATGAACAATATCCGTTTCATAATTTACAACTCCTTCCGTTTTGCAATTCAGTCCGCAGCTCCGCTTCCGCCATTCTCCGACGCCAGATATTCCAGCGCCCGTCGGGCGGCTCTGTTCACGGCCTTTTGATTCCGATCCTCCACAGCCGAGCCGCGCAGTCCGAGCTTCACGTTCCAGATATACTGCACCGTCTCGACCGCCACTCCGCGGACAAAAACGTCGTTCTCATGCTCAATGCAGTCGATCAGAGCGCCGCGGGTCTCTTTTTTCATAATATCCTCCGGTACCCTGCCCGACATCTGCAGGAACGACGACGCGGACCACGCCCGGCAAAGCGTATCCGGGTCGCTTTTGAGATGCTCTTTGAGCAGCGGGATCTCGCGCTCGGTGCCGACCCAGCCCAGCGCGATAATACATTTTCTCCTGTGCTCCGGCTCGTCTGACCCGGAGAGAGAGACAAGCGCGCCGATAAGCTCGCCCGTCAGCTCCTCCTGATTCCTGTACCGCGCTCTCGGAAGCAGCTCCGCCATGAGATACGCCGCGCCGACCGCCCGCTCCTCGTCCTCCGAGGCGAGCATACGGCTCAGATAGAGCACGCCGTCATCTCTGTGCAGCCTGAAAAAATCCTCCGGATGCCAGCGCTTGTGGCGCGGTCTTTTATAGTCCTCGAGAACCAGCTCGAAATGCAGCTCTATCTCCCGACTTTCTCCGAGCTTACTGCCGTAATCCATCGCCCGGTCCAGCGGAAAGCCGCTTTTTTCAAGCTCCTCATATTCCCGCCGCAATTCTTCTGCGCCTGTATTCATATTGGAAATCGTTCCTTTCCGTGTGTCCGTAGCCTTATCGGCAGTCAAAGCCTATATCGGTTCCGAATGGCAACAAAGCTAAATTTCCAGCTTCCAGCCGAAATCCCCGTGATAGATCATCTGTCTTGTCATTCCTCCGTCGATGCAGATATTCTCTCCGGTGATGAAGCCCGCCTTGTCCGAGCAGAGGAAAAGCGCCATTGCCGCGATATCGCTCGGATCTCCGACCCGGCCAACCGGCTGCTGAACCGCGTCGGGGCCGTCGTATTTCCGGTATCCGGTGTCTATCCAGCCGGGAGAGATCGAATTGACCCTCACCTTTCCGGCAAAGCTTACCGCCAGAGCGTGGGTCAGCGCGGATATCCCGCCCTTTGCCGCGGTGTAGCTCTCGGTCTGCGGCTGACTCATCCGGTCGCGGGAGGAAGAAATGTTGACGATAGCCGCGCCCGCTCCGAAATGCCCGGAAAAGAGCTTTGCGAGATAGAACGGCGCAGTCACTCCGACCGAGAGCGCGTCGCAGAACTCCTCATAGGTGCAGTCACTGATTCCTCGCATCCTCGGCGGAGCGTTGTTGATCAGAAAATCCACGCTCCCGTGCCTTTCAAGGACATGAGTCGCAAACCTCTCGAGCGTCTCCTTTTTTCCGATATCACCGACAAAGTGATCTCCGGGCGTGACGTCGATTATCTCGACTTCTGCGCCCTCTCTCAGAAAAGCCTCGGCTATCGCCTTTCCGATGCCGTGAGCGCCGCCGGTGATCACCGCCGTTCTTCCATGAAAATCCATCCTGTCAGCCTCCTTATATATTATTGCTGTCGTTTCCGACGTCAGAGCGGCACGCGCGGCTGAATATCAGTCCCGCCGCGTCCGCAAGCAGCCATCCGATCGGAATGGAGAACCAGATAGCCGTCACTCCGAGCGGCGTATTCGGCGCCAGAGCGTAGGACAGCGCCACTCGCGTCCCGAGCGAGATTACCGTCAGTATCAGCGATATCTGCGGCTTATTGACGCCGCGGAAATAGCCGTACCAGAGAAAAAGCACGCCGATGCCGATATACATCGCGCCCTCGATGCGCAGATAGCGCACGCCCTCGGCTATGATGAGCGTCTCGTCCGCGTCGACGAAAAGCCCCATCAGCTCTCCGGCAAAGATCAGTATCAGTATCGACATCGCCGCGCAGAATACCGCCGAGACCGCGAAGGAGATCCTCGTTCCCTTTCGGATCCGGTCGGGCTTTCCCGCTCCGTAATTCTGCGAGACAAAGAGCGAATAGGCGTTTCCGAACTCCTGCGCGGGCATATAGGCGATGGTGTCTATCTTCACAGCCGCGGCAAAGGACGCCATAACAACCGCTCCGAAGCTGTTGACCAGCCCCTGTATCATCAGTATTCCAAAGTTCATCACCGACTGCTGAGCTCCGGTGGCAAGGTCGCTTTGTATGATCTCCTTCATTCTCCGGGGATTCCACCTGATATCGTCCCGGCCGAGTCTCAGCACCGGGAGTCTCAGCACCGAGTAGACCGCGATCCCGACTCCGGCGGCAGCCTGAGATACGACGGTTGCGGCCGCGGCTCCGGCGACTCCCAGCTTCAGTCCCAGAACAAACCAGAGATCGAGGACTATGTTCATCAGCGAGGAGACCGCGAGAAAGCTCAGCGGCGCCATCGCGTTTCCCATCGCCCTCAGCAGATAGGAGAAGAAGTTATAAAGGCAGACGAATATTATCCCCGCAAACACGACCGTGACATATTCCCGCGTCAGCTCCATCAGCTCGTCCGGAGTGTTCAGCAGCCTGAGTATCGGCTCCATGCCCGGATATATCGCGAGACAGATCGCGCCGGAGACTGCCAGAATGAACCAGAAGGAGTGCCAGATATCCTCCCTCAGGCGTTTTTCGCTGCCCGCGCCGTAATCGGTTGAAAAGAAGGCTCCGCTTCCCATGCACAGACCGATTATTATCGACGTGATAAAGGTCATCAGCGTATAGGACGAACCGACCGCCGCCAGCGCGTCCGAGCCGACGCACTTTCCGACTATCAGCGTATCTACCAGATTATACACCTGCTGAAGCAGGTTCCCGGCTATCATCGGCAGCGAAAAACGGATCAGCTTCTGCAGTATCGACCCCTCGGTCAGATTTATCTCTTTCAATCGGATTCTCCGCAGTTAAAAAAATTTAGTCCCGGCGCCGGACTTCAGCGCCTGTCTGTATTATAGCACAGATCGCGCTATAAGTCAATAGATATCGGCAGCGTTGAGAACCCGGAACCCGCACACACCCATGTCCGAATATTCATAGCCTTTGGCAGCTTCTCACGCGAGGGTGAGCATACCGGTCGGCATCCTGATCTCTGCGGTTTCGTCTGAGCTCGGCATTTTGTCGAGCTTCAGCGTCGACGCGCTGCAGATTGCGCGGCGTCCGAAGCGGCTGCGTATCTCGTCGACCGTGCGGTCGAGCTTCTCCAGCCTTTCGATCCTCTCGTTGTCCCTGAAAAACGAGAGCTGCTCGCTGAGAGAATCGTCGGTCAGCCGGATCGCGCGGACGGTCAGGGCTCTTATCGGCTTGACCCACGGATAATTCTGCCGGAAAAGCTCAAAGCACCGGCGCGCAATCTCGCAGGCGTTGTTGGATCGGAATTCAAGCTGAGCCTGCCATTCCTTCCACGAAAGGTCGCTGCACTTCACGGTCAGGGAGACGCCGTTAGCCTTTTTGTGCGCCGCTCTGAGGCGCTGAGCGACCTCGTCGGAGAGCGCCAGCAGCATCGGCCAGACCTCCGCTTCGGTGTAGAGATCGGACAGAAAGGTTATGCCGTTTCCGACCGACTTTACCGGAAATTCATACTCCTGCCGCATGACCTCGGAGCTGTCCTCGCCGTTGGCATAGCGCTTCATGCGAAGTCCGTCGATTCCGAATTTGTAGCTGAGGAACTCATCCGAGCAGCGCGCCAGATCGCCGATCGTCCTGACTCCAAAGCGGTTGAGCACCTTGATAGACGCTCTGCCGACTCCGAGCATATCGTCCGCGGGAAGCTGCCAGATCCTGTCGCGGAAATCCTCCCTTGATATGACCGTCACCGCGTCGGGCTTTTTCATATCCGACCCGAGCTTTGCGAAGATCTTGTTGAACGACACGCCCACAGAAACGGTCAGCCCGAGCTCCCGCTTCACTC
>CACXED010000387.1 GCA_902766575.1 uncultured Ruminococcus sp.
CCGTTCCCCAAGCTCGACGATAATCAGGATAAATACTACACGCTCCCCGAGGAATATTCGCGCGTGTTCTGCGTTCCGGTGACAGCCGATCCGGAATTTTCCGGACTGATTCTGGAAGCGCTCGCGATCGAGTCGGTCTCGACCGTATCTCCGGCGTTCTATGACGTCTGCCTTAACGGTAAGGTCGTCCGCGACGACGAATCCAAGGAGATGCTCGATATAATCTTTGCCAACAAGATCTTCGATATCGGCTACTTCAACAACATCGGCTCGTTCCGGTCGATGCTCACCAACCTTGAAACGAGCGGCAGCACCGACGTCGCGTCGGCATACGCGTCATCGCTCGAAAAGGCCAAGACCGAACTTGAAAAAATCTGTGAAAACTTTGAAAGTCTGAAATAACGTCAACTCCCTGAGGCTCTGCGCCGCAGGGAGATTCTTTATTGTGTTGACGCTTTAATAAAAAGAAATGTAGTTATTAACACTCTTTTGTAGATATTAGCAATTGACAAAAAACGCGCGCGTGTGCTATAATATTCCCAATGACAGATAGCCTATCTGTCAGGTATGTTTTAGCCGGCTAATTCGATCTGCCGATCGGGATCAGAGCTGAGCATATTGAAGGCAGGGCGTGTAATCCAAAGACCCGGTACACCTCACGCCGCTATGTACCTTATTGCAAAGGACTGTTTGTAAATGAAATTTTCACGCAAAATCGCAGCTATTATGCTCGCATCCGCAATGCTTGTCAGCTTTGCGTCCTGCTCGGACGAGAGCGCTTCGGACGATACTCCGGACAATACTCCCGTGACCTCGGGCGATACACAGCAGAGCGCGGCTCCCACCGGTGAGCTCGCTGTCGCCAAGGATGAGTACAGCTTCACGAAGCTCGGCGAGTCTGACGTCATCGACGTGACTGTCGGCGGAACTCCGGTATATGACGCTGAGCTCGTCTCGGACGACGAGAGCATCGCCGCTGTCGTCGGAAACGCTGTCGTCGCTATGGGAAAGGGTACGACCACTGTCACCGCCAAGAGAGACGGCAAGGAAGCTATCGTCACCGTCACCGTGGCTCCCGAGGCTAAGGTCGTTATCGCCGGAGACGGCATGATCAAGCTCGACACCGACAATATCAAGACCGCGACCATCACCGCTTCGGTTAAGGTTCCAAGCGTCTTTGACAATGCCGACGCGGGCGTTACCTTCACATCGAGCAATCCTGACGTCGCGACCGTAGACTCCAAGGGCGTTATCACTGCCGTCGGAACCGGCGTCGCGACCATCACCGCTTCGAGCAATTATCAGATAACCACCACTACAACTCAGAGCGTCATGGGACGCACCATAACCTCCACCGAGTCGGTCATCGCCGACGATACCGTAACCGTTATGGTCAATAATGAGTTCGACGCCGACAAGAACGCCGATATCGTCGGAACCTACACCGGCTATTACGACTGGCAGGGCTTCGCGGCTCAGGCGAGCGCCGACAACCCCTGCTACACCAAGGACAACTTCCAGTGGATCCGCTCCAAGATAATCCTCGAGCTCAACGCCGACGGAACCTTTACTCAGACCGTCCTCAACGCGCAGAGAGCTACATATCCGAAGGCAATCGACGAGAGCCTGCCTGAGTCTACCTATGACGAGCAGGTCGCAAAGTACACCAAGAACGGCTGCTACATCTATAACCGCGCCGATCAGGATCCCGCCGCTGACGAGTTCAAGGACACCGGAAAGACCTTTGCGGCTATCGAGGGCATGGAAGCCAGCGGTATGCACAACTTCTCCGAGAGCGGCTATTTCATGATCACCGACGGCAAGCTCGAGCTTTTCTACGGCGCGGTCAACGGTATGACCGGAGAGTATCAGTCCGAGAGCTTTGAGTACGGCAAGGTCGAGGGCAATGAATTCCTCGCGAACAAGTACGTTCCCTTTACCAATATGGTCGCGATGAGCGAGAATATGTCTCAGGTGCTGACCAAGGCTCCCGAGACCAAGTAAGCGATGAAGAAATCCGCTGCGGCGCTGCTCCTCGCGCTCTGTGCGCTGCTCCCCTCCTGCGGGAGCGGCGAAACCGAGGAGACTCAGCCCTCCGTCCCGGCTGACACGGCTGCTGCCGTCACAGTCACCGGAACCGGGAAGCTCACATGGCACAACGGAGACGCGAATTTCCTCGCCGTCGTCGACGTGACCATCGAGAACGATTCGGTAAAGTCGATCGAGCTGAGAAAATCGAGCGTCGTCAGCACCGACGCTTTCACCGGTTGGAGAGACAACCGCGAGACCTATCTCGCTCAATACGCCGGCTTATCGCTCGACGCGGTGAGAGAGCTCAAGGTGAACTACCCGACCGATATCACCGACCACAACAATGTCGGCTCGCTCGAGGGCGAGATCGACGCGATCTCCGGAGCGACTGCGAGCAGCGTCGTTATCGCCGCTGCGGTCAAGGACGCGGTCGAAAAATACGATTCCAAGTAAACGCTGAATTAAGTTGTTTTCACATGAAAACTCCGATTATTCAGCTTATTCCCAAGTAAAGGAGAGCCGTGATGAAAAAACTCGCGCTTTTACTGACGATAATATTCTGCGTATCGGCAATGCTTTTCTCGTGCTCTGACGGCGGTCAGACTAAAGACGGCACCGGCGGCGCTCAGACCGAGCCTGAGGTCAAGGCCGAGCTCCCGGTCGCTACCTACGTCGGCAGCCACGCGGCGAGCAACGCGATGGGCGACGTCGTCAGCGGACATCTGATCAACATCTTCGCCGACGGCAGCGTTAAGATCTACTACGGAATCAAAGCAGGTATGCAGGGCGTTCACTACGGAGTTTACACCGGAAGCTATGCCGACGGAGTTGTGACCTACAGCTTTGTCCGCTCCGAAAAGACCGAGACCGAGACCGACAGCTTTGAGCTCCCCGACGGCGCTCAGAGCTTCAAGGCAAAGGTATTCTGCCTTGCAAGCTATCCGAACAGCGCGGGCGGAGGTATCAGCTATGTGAAAATCGACCCGATCATCCCTGACGAGAGCGCAGAGTATGTCTTTATCGGCTCAAAGCTCGACGGCGACAGCGCTTACGGGCTGTATCTCGAGCTTAAGGAAGGCGCTATGAAGCTCTCGGCGTCGGCGGACGGGAAGTTCGACACTGTCACTGGAAGCTATGAGATCGAGTATTCCGATCTCGACGACATCGATTCCTACGATAAGCTGAAGCTGGAATATCGCCCGCTGTTTGCAAAGGACGGAACGGCGTCCTCGGAGATCAAATTCGCCGACACCTCGTTCATATCGTTCACACCCGGCAGCGAGGGCGACATTATGCCGAAGCTGACTCTCGCGACGGCGATAAACATCGACGGCACCCGCGACTGAAAACAACAGAATAACTGCCAAATTGCGACGGCAGACTCCCGTTTTTGGGAGTCTGCCCTGTCGCATATTAAAATAAAAATTATTTTTTAATAAAAAGGAGAAAAAATCATGAACGCATTTCTTGAATGGGCTTACCGCACGAGAGGCAATTCCGTCCGCGGCCTCGCCGAGGGCAAGGAGGTCTCGATGGACAAAATGTTCCTGAGCTTCATGTCCCACAACCCGATCTTCGTCAGCGACGGCCCTGCCGGACTCAACGGCGCGGTCAAGGGAATCGGCTTCATCCCGCGCGAGGAGTATCTCGCCGAGGCTATGGAGGAGTACAAAAAGCACATCCAGTCCTACGTCAAGGGCGATAAGAGCTACTCTGACCGCGGACTGAAGATACTGCTCAAGTACATCTACAGCGAGGAGGCTGAAAAGACCATCGACTTCGAGCACGTCTATGGCGTCGAGATGGCGTTCACCAACAGCTATAAGAACTACATGGTCAATCCGCAGGCTTCGATGGTGTTCTATCAGCCGCCGATGATCAGCTACGAGCTCAAGGGCAAGATGGAGTTCATCGGAGAGCATCACGAGCCCGACGAGGAGGTCGATCCTTTCTCGCTCCCGCTCATTCAGCAGTTCGTCAACGCTCAACACGACGTCTATCATCTTCCGAACATCAACAACTGGAAGACCCGTCCGGTCTACAAGTTCAAGATCGAGGAGATCTACGACA
>CACXED010000388.1 GCA_902766575.1 uncultured Ruminococcus sp.
GGAATGGCGTCGGTGCTCGGAGCTGACTGCCTTGTGGTATCTCGCGATTCCTCAGCCGGAGCCGAGTTCGCCGACGCTATGAACGCCGTTCGCGTTGACGAGAGCCGTCTCGGAGCCGCCGGAAAATCCCTCGCCGACGAGCTGAAATCCCGCGGAGCTCTGAACGACAGCGGAGAGCCGCACATTCTCGCGCTCTCGGGAGTGCTCGCAAGGCGTTTTTTGGAATCTGGCTGCGGGCTTTTGCTGAACGCTTCGGTGATCTCGGTCGTCAGAACGTCGGACGGATTTTCGGCGACGGTATTCACGCCCACCGCTGGATATATGGAGATTTTGGCGTCGAGGGTGATCGACACGACAGTCAAGCCCTTTATGGACTGCCGAAATACCTTCGGAGTGATGCTCGCCGGAGAGACGACTCTGCCGCGCGAGATCGACGGCGTCAGGCTTCAGAAAGGCTTTTTCCCCGACGAGTTCATCCTGCGCTTTGAGGTCGACAGGAACGCGACTATCCCCGACGCGGAGAGGTCAGCCGACGAATGGCTGAAAGCTCATCTCGGAAATCTCGGAAAAGCCCGCGCCGCGTCGATAGCGCTGTTTTTCGGATGGGAGTTCGATTCGCCGCTCGACTTCACAAAGGACGGCGTGAGATATATTCCGTCGGCTTCCTATAGCGACGCGGTATCGGCTTATGACGGAGGGGCTTCGGTATGCTTATGATAAGAAAAACTCTGATCGAGGGAAAGCAGATCTCCTGCGAGTGCGATATTGAGTTCGACTATTCCTGCGACCTGCTGGTCGTCGGACTTGGAACTGCCGGAGCGATATCAGCGATAGCCGCCGGAAAGCGCGGTCACAGCGTGATCGGCGTCGATCTCGCGCCGCTGCCCGGAGGAGTCGGAACGGCTGCCTGCGTCTGGGACTACTACTACGGCGCGCGGGGAGGACTTTACAATGAGATCAACGACGCTGCCGACCGGATCATGGACGGCGGCTGTTACTACAACTCGACCAAGCAGGGCTACAAGAAAAGCTATCCGACCACGGTCAAGGCGCTCGCGCTCGAGGAAAAGTTAGCCGAGGTCGGCGCGAGATGCTTCTACTCGTCGATGATTACCGACGTTTTCCTCTCGGCTGAGACCGGAGACGTCTGCGGAGCGGCGTTCTGCGACGGCGAGCGCTGCTTTACGGTCGGCTCGAGGGTGCTGATCGACGGCGCGGAGGGCGCGGTGTTCAGACTGCTCGGCGTTCGAAACCTCGGCGGGCGGATTTCCGACAACAAGACCGCGAGATTCTCGCGTACAGTCGGCGTCATGGACGGCGAACCCGGCTCGCAGCGGATACACGGCGCGTGGAGCTTCTGCGGGCAGTTCTCTGGGCTCGACCCTTTTGAGCAGGCAAAAATGACCTTTGAGTGGATGACAAAGCCCCCGGTGCTCGTCGATAAATTCACGGAGCGCTCGCGGCTCTACGCGCTCGGCTGCGAGACGGCTCAGCGCGAGGTGCTCTGCTGCGAGACCGAAAAGGTCTACAGCTTTGAGGACTTCCTCGACGGCAGACGACCGGACGATATCATTTTCTACAGCTTCGCGCCGCTCGACAACTCGAATCCCGAGTTCTGGGACGAGGACGAGGATTTTCAGGACTGGCAGGGACTATGCGATATGCACGCCTACGGCTACACGACCGGAGTTACGCCGGGTATGCTGATCCCGAAAGGCGTCGGCGGGATGCTCCTCTCGGGAAAGCACATCGGCACCGGACACACGATGACCGCCGGAGTCCGTATGCGCACCGATATGGAAAAATGCGGCGAGGCTGCCGGAATCATGGCGTCGCTGATGCTCGAGCGCGGCTGCCGGGCTACAGAGCTCACAGCCGAGGATATCCGCCCGATTCTCGCGCAGACCGGCTGCTATAATCCCGAAAACGATATCGGGATTGCCGACCTCAACATTCCGGACAGAGAAATGTGGAAAACCTGCGAGCTGCCGAAAACTCCCGACGAGCTGAGACCGATACTCGCGTCGATACACCCGGCGCTCGGACTTTTCGCGGTGAGAACGAGGGCGGTCGAGGCGACAGAGGAGCTGGTCGGCTGGCTCGGTTCGGACGTGCGGCTGCTTTCCGAGAACTCGGCGGTCGCGCTCGGACTTATCGGCGACAGGCGCTGCCTGCCTGTGCTGAGAGAGATCCTCTCCCGCGAGCCGGAGACCTACACTTTTAATTCGGAGCATAAATATTTCTTCCCGTGGCTGATGAAGACCGATCTCTGCAACTATGTCAAGGCAGCCTGCCTGATCTCGCGCTTTGCCGAGGACGAGGATCTGCCGCTGATAAGCTCGCTCGCGTCCTATTCGGGCGACGACCGCAAGCGCGAAAAGGCGGCTGAGTACGCCAAGGCGGCGCTGAAAAAAATCGGAGAATAAATTTTATAAATAACTTGCTTTTCGTTTCCTTGTGTGGTATAATGTACTCGGCGAAGCTCGAGCTTTGCACAAATGAAACTGAGGTATATAACAATGATAGTTAAAAAACCCCCGATGGGCTGGAACACCTGGAACACGTTCGGCCCCAACATTAACGAGGATATCGTAAAGGAGTCCACCGACAAGTTTGTCGAGCTGGGACTCAAGGACTACGGCTATGAATACATAGTCATCGACGACTGCTGGTCTGAGAAGAAGCGCGATCCCGAGACCGACCGTCTTGTCGCCGACCACATCAAGTTCCCCAAGGGAATGAAGGATATAGGCGACTATATTCACGCGCGCGGACTTAAGTTCGGTATGTACTCCTGCACCGGAGTCCGCACCTGCGCCGACTTCCCGGGCAGCTTCGATCACGAATATCTCGACGCTGACACCTTCGCTTCGTGGGGAGTCGACTTCCTCAAGTACGACAACTGCTACAAGCCCCGCACCGCCGATTGCCAGCTCCTCTATCATCGCATGGGCATAGCTCTCGAGAACTGCGGACGCGATATTCTGTTCTCGGCCTGCAACTGGGGAACCGAGGACGTCTGGACCTGGATCCGCTCCACCGGCGCGCATATGTACCGCTCGACCGGAGACATTGTTGACAGCTTCCA
>CACXED010000389.1 GCA_902766575.1 uncultured Ruminococcus sp.
AATCGGCGCTCGAGGCGTGGGAGCTGCCCACCGTGATGGATTATCCGAGGGACGAGCTCATCAGGGTCGCCTCGGCCGATAAGAAGCGCACCGGAGACTCGATATCGGTAGTTTTGCTTGACGGCATCGGAAAAACCGTGATACGCGAGCTTTCGATCCGCGAGATCGGAGAGCTGCTATGAAAGGAATATTCGATCCGGGCAGGGTCTCGGGCGAGGTCCGCGTGCCGTCGTCGAAAAGTCAGGCGCACAGAGCGCTCATCTGCGCGGCTCTGGCGGGCGGGAGCACCGTCCGGGAGCTCAGCCGCTCCGAGGACATTACGGCGACCACAGAGGCTCTGAGAGCCCTCGGAGCCGAGCTTGAGCTCGAGCGCGGCGAGGGCTGCGCCGACGATGTGATCCGCTCGGGCGCTCCGATAGCCGCGGCTGCCGGAAAATCCGCGGCAGAGCTCAACTGCGGCGAGTCGGCTTCGACGCTGAGATTCATGATACCCATTGCGGCGGCGCTCGGACGCGACGCGGTCTTTACCGGGCGCGGCAGGCTCCCGAAGCGCACGACTATGCTCTACAAGCCGCTGCTCGAGGCTCACGGCGTAAAAATGAGCTATCCGGAAAGCGGCGATTTTCTGCCGCTTTCCCAGAGCGGCAGGCTCACCGGCGGCGAGTTCGCGCTGCGCGGAGACGTGTCGTCCCAGTTCGTGACCGGACTGCTGTTCGCGCTGTCTATCGTCGGAGAGGGAAGAATAAAGCTCACGACAAAGCTCGAGAGCCGTCCCTACGCCGAGCTGACCGTCGATATGCTCCGGCGCTTCGGAATCAGCGTCTCGGAGACCGACGACAGCTTTTCGGTCGACGGCGGACGCTTTGAGCCGCGGGACGTGACCGTCGAGGGCGACTGCTCGCAGGCGGCGTTCTTCGCGGTCGCCGCGGCGATCAACGGAGACCTGCTGATCCGGGGAATCGACCCGGATACAAAGCAGGGCGACTTTGCGCTGTTCGACATCGTAAAGCGCTTCGGAGCCAAGGTCAGCTTCACCGACCTCGGCGTAAGAGTCAGCCGCGGCGAGCTTCATGCGTCGGATATCGACGCTTCTGACATTCCCGACCTCGTTCCGGCGTTGGCTGTGCTCGCCGCCTACGCCGACGGAGAGACGAGGATATACAACGCCGGACGGCTCCGCATCAAGGAGAGCGACCGGATAGCCTCCACAGCCGATATGCTGCGCTCGCTCGGCGGCGAGGTTTCGGAGACCGAGGACGGACTTTTGATCTGCGGAAGAAAGAAGCTCTCGGGCGGCTTTGTCGAAGCCTTTGGAGACCACCGCATCGCGATGGCTGCGGCAGCCGCGTCGGTCGGCTGCATCGGAGACGTGGTCGTTGACGACATGAGCTGTACCGCTAAATCCTATCCCGATTTTCTCAGGGACTGGAACAGAGTAAGATAGGCTGATCGACTGCGAAAGGACTAAAGATATTATGAGAAGATATATTTACAGCGGCGAGACAGCCGGGCTTGAGCAGACGTCGGCGGACGTGCTGATCGTCGGCAGCGGGATCGCCGGACTTTACGCCGCGCTACACATCGCCGAGCGCAAAAAGGTCGCGATAGTCACCAAGGTCGACTTTGAAAAGTCGAACTCGTGGCTCGCGCAGGGCGGGATCGCGGCGGTCATTGACCCAAAGGATCAGTTCTCCTCGCATATCGAGGACACGCTCAAGGCGGGAGCCGGGCTCTGCGACTTAGAAGCGGTCGATACCCTCGTCCGCGAGGGACCCGAGAATATCCGCGAGCTCGTCGAATGGCGCGTACCCTTTGACACCAATCCCGAGGGCGAGCTGATGATAACCCGCGAGGGAGGTCACTCCTGCCGGAGAATCGTTCACTGCGGCGGAGACGCCACCGGCCGCGAAACGACCCGCCGACTCGCCGAGATAGTCCTCGAGCGCAAGAACGTCTCGATTCTCTTTGACACCTATCTCGTCGACATTCTGACAAAGGACGGCGCGGTCAGCGGCGCTATCGTTTTCGACGGCAGGCCGAGGCTCATAAAATGCCCGAACATCATCCTCGCCACCGGAGGAATCGGCGCGCTCTACGAGCATACGACAAATCCCGCCGGAGCCGTCGGAGACGGAATAGCCGCCGCCGGACGCGCCGGAGCCGATATCGTCAACATGGAGCTCGTGCAGTTCCATCCGACGACCATGATGCCCCAGACAGGTCAGAGCGAGCGCCGCTTCCTGATCTCCGAAGCGGTCAGAGGCGAGGGAGGCATACTCCGCAATCACGAGGGCGAAGCCTTCATGCAGGGAAAGCACCCGCTCGCAGACCTCGCGCCGAGAGATATCGTCACCCGCGAGATAATAAGGGAAATGCGCCGCACCGGACGTGAGAAAGTCTTTCTCGACGTCTCCTGCATGGACGAGGAATTCTTTGCCCGCCGCTTCCCGACCATCTTCGGCGAGTGCCGGAAATTCGGCATCAACGTCCCAGAGGCACAGATACCCGTAAGACCCGCTCAGCACTATCTGATGGGCGGAATCGGCACCGATCTCAACGGAATGACCGTGGTCAAGGGGCTCTACGCCTGTGGAGAGTGCGCCTGGACGGGCATACACGGAGCGAACCGTCTCGCCAGCAACTCGATGCTCGAGTGCCTTGTGTTCGGACGCAGAGCCGCAAAGCATATCAGCGCAAATCTCCGCTCGCCCGACGACGTTGAGCTCGAGACATCGACCGAGCCGCTCTCGGGCAGAGAGCCGCTCCAATCGGGCTGGCTTGCCGAAAAGCGGAAGGAGCTGCGCGCCGTCATGACCGCCGACGCGAATGCCGTGCGCACTCCCAAGGGAATGGCTCACGGAAAGGCGTTCGTAGATTCGCTGCTCGCCGAGCTTGAGAACGCGCGTCTCGAGACCCGCGCGGGATATGAGCTCTATTCGATGGCTATGGCTGCCGACTATATCCTCACAGGCGCGATAAACCGAAAGGAGTCGGTCGGTGCGCACTATATCGAGCCCGACCCGGAATAAGATGGATTTTTTACAGGGAACCGATAAAAACGAGCCGGTCGCGCTCGCGAGAGTGGAGAGCTACGATCCCGACGCGATAGAAGCGGCGGTCAGAACGCAGCTCGAGGAGCTCGGCTGCGCGGATATGTTCGACTCGAAGCGGGTCGTCATAAAGCCGAACCTCGTAATGAAAAAAAGCCCGGACGCGGCGGCGACAACTCATCCGGCGGTGCTCGAAGCGATGCTGAGGATCCTCTCCAGCAGAGCCGCCGAGATAATCATCGCCGAAAGCCCGCCCGGGCTCTACACCGAAGCCGCGCTGAGGAGCTTCTATAACGGCTGCGGAATAACCGCCGTCGCCGAGAAGTACGGCGCGAAGCTGAACTTCGACACCACGAGCCGCGAGGTCTCGCTGCCCGACGCGCGGACGGCTCACGGCTTTGAGCTGATAACTCCGCTGCTCGACGCGGATGTGATAGTAAACCTCGCAAAGCTCAAGAGCCACGCGCTGACTAAATTCAGCGGAGCGGTCAAGAATTATTTCGGAACCGTGCCGGGGATCGCTAAGGTCGAAACTCACGCGCGCTTTCCCGATTATAACGATTTCGGCTCGATGCTCGTCGACCTCTGCGCCTTCCACGCCGGAAACAAGCCGACCTTCAATCTGCTCGACGGAATCGTCGCGATGGAGGGCAACGGCCCGACCGGCGGCGACCCGAGAAAGGTCGGCTGTCTCATCGCCGGACGCAATCCGTTCTCGGTCGATATCGTCGGAACGAAGATTATCGGCTTTGACGGCGTGATCATGCTCGACGAGGCAAAGCGGCGCGGCTATGCGTCCGACACGCCGACAGTGCTCGGCGAGACTGTGGAGAGCCTGATGGTAAGCGATTTCGTAGCGCCCGACACCTCGAGCGCGAAAGGCGGAGTTTCGGCGATCGAGTGGCTGTCAAAGGCGTTCGGAGGTCGGCTCTACAAGTGGCTCCAGCCGCGTCCGGAGGTCGATACGAAGCTCTGCGTCGGCTGCGGCGAGTGCGCGAGAAGCTGTCCGCAGAAGACGATCGAGCTTGTGAAAAAGGACAACTCGCGCCGCGCGAAAATAAACGATGCTGACTGCATCAAATGCTACTGCTGTCAGGAGCTCTGCCCGATAAAGGCGGTTAAGATCCGCAAAAATCCGGTGATGAAGCTGCTCGGCGGCTGAACCCGGTCATGAAAGGAATCCAGAATCAGAATATGACTACAGTGACCCTGAGAGCGCCGGCAAAGATCAACCTCTGGCTCGACATCGCTTCAAAGCGCCCGGACGGATATCACAACATCGAGAGCGTAATGCAGACGGTCAGCCTTTTCGACGAGCTGACGATCTCGCGCGCCGAGGCTCTGCCGGGCAGACGGAATATCTCGGTCTCGTGCAGCGTCGAAGCGCTCGCCTGCGACGAGAGCAATCTCTGCTGCCGGGCGGCGCGGGAATTCTTCTCTGCCGTCGGGAAAGACTCCTACGACGTCTCGGTGCATATCGAAAAGAAGATACCCATCGCCGCCGGGCTTGCCGGAGGGAGCACCGACGCCGCAGCAACGCTGATCGGTCTGAACGAGCTCTATGAGACCGGACTTTGCGAAGCGGAGCTCTGCGGGATCGGCTCAAGGCTCGGAGCCGACGTGCCTTTCTGCATAAAGCGCGGCATCAGCGTGACCCGCGGCATCGGCGACGAGTTCTCCGAATGTCCGAGACTACCGGACTGCTTTATCCTGATCGCCTGCGACGGCGAGGGCGTATCAACCCCGTGGGCATATCATAAGCTCGACGAGATGTACGATTTCTCGTCCCGCAGAGCGAGCGTCTCCTGCTTTACGAGGATACTCGGCGGCAGGCTCCCGGAGATCGCCGCGGGAATGAGGAACATCTTTGAGTCGGCGGTGCTTCCGGTGCGCGAGCGGGCAAGAGACATTAAACTAATGATGCTCGAGTCAGGCGCGCTCTGCTCGATGATGAGCGGCAGCGGTCCGGCGGTGTTCGGGATCTTTCCGGACAGGGAGGGCGCGCAGAGAGCCCTTGAAGAACTGTCGGAAGCAAAAATCCGCGCTTATATCTGCGAACCATATTACGAAAATAAAAATTAAAGGAGATAATCATGAAATTCATCAAACCGATCTCGGCACTTCTGGCGCTGACCCTTGTCGGCGCTCAGCTGTTTTCCTGCGGAAAATCCAAGGAGAGCGACGAATTCAACTACAGCGAGGGACTTGACGAAAACGGCTATTTCAAGGGCATAAAGGCCTCGGAGATAGTAACTCTCCCGGAGTACAAGGGACTTGAGTACGACGCTTCTATCCTTATCGCGTCCGAGGAGGAGGTTCAGACCCAGCTCGACGGAGTCCTCGCCAATTACTCGAGCTACGAGCGCATCAAGGACCGCGCGGTCGAGGACGGCGACACCGTCAACATCGACTATGTGGGCTCGGTCGACGGCGTTGAGTTCGACGGCGGAAGCACCGGCGGCTACGGAACCGACGTCACCATCGGCGTTACACAGTATATCGACGACTTCCTTGAGCAGCTCATCGGTCACAAGCCCGGCGAGACCTTTGACGTAAACGTCACCTTCCCCGATCCCTACCCGAACAACACCGACCTCAGCGGCAAGGACGCGGTTTTCAAGACCACGATCAACTATATCCAGGGCGATTTCATTCAGGCTGAGCTCACCCCTGAGATCGCTTCGAGCTACGGCTTCGATTCTACCGAGGCGATGATAAAGAACATCGAGGAGTGGGTGGTCGATATGCAGAAATTCGATTTCTTCCTCGGCATCCTCGAAAAGGCGACCGCGACCGATATTCCTCAGGCGGTGATCGACTACGTTGTGAAATACGACCTGTCGCAGTTCTCCTACTACGCTCAGATCTACGGCATGACGGTAGACGATTTCATCGTTCAGGTCGTCGGCTACGAGTCCAAGCAGGCGTATATCGACGAGAATATGGAGACCTATAAGGCTAACGCAATTCAGTATCTGGCGGCTCAGGCTATCGCCGAGCTCGAGGGACTCAAGGCGACCGACAAGGATATTGAGGACGAGGGCTACACCTCCGCTCAGATCGAGCAGTACGGCAAGCCCTATATCAAGCAGTATATCCTGTTCCAGCAGATAATCCCCGATTTCATCATCAACAGCGGAAAAGTGAAATAATTTCCGCGGCTTTGGATTTGAAAGGTACTGTTCATATGGACAACAGCAAAAATCACGGGATGCTCGACCGGGTCTTCTGGGCGACCGGGGACTTTGAGGGCTTTGAGCAGCTCTGCGGGCTTTTCAGAGAGGCGGGCTCGGTCTGCGTCATGACCGACGCGGAGGGCGGCAGGAGCTTTCCGGCGCCCTATATCTACACCTGCTCCTGCTGCGGAGTCGTGATAGCCGACGAGAACTGGAACTGCGCCGCGTTCACCGAGGCTAACGTCGTCAGCGTAAGACCGGTCTCAAACGACTATTACGTCTACACGCTCGAGGTCGAGACGAACTGCGAGGTCTACCCACGGCTTGAGGACAGCGATCCCGACCGGTATATAGTCCGGCTGTCCTTCTTCACTCTGCCGCGCGGCGAGAAAAAGAGTCAGGACAAGCGCTCCGACGACGAGAGCTACAAGGCGTTTGACATCGGGCTGAACCGGCTCTTTACGGGTATTTACGATCTTGAGACGCTCGGCTGGTTCTGCGACTCGGTGACGGCGGTGCTCGACGCGACCTCCGACGAGGACGACGCTATGGTGATGCTCACGATCAACGAGCGCGTGCAGGATCCGATGGCTCACGCGGTCTATGTCAACCGGATGGAATTCAGAGACGGCGCGCTGCTGCTCATTGCCGATTCGGGCGACGGAGAGGAGCTCAGGCTCTGTTTGACTCCCGACCGGACAGCCGGAGTGGATAGGATCGCCTGCGTCAACAACAGCTTCTACTGCGCGCAGATAGAGCTTGCAAGGCGTCCGGACGAGCTTTCGCCCGCGTATCTTCAGATCGGAGTGTTCCTCTGAGCTTTTGCAGAATTTTTGTATAGAATTGCTGAAAATTTATAATATGCGAGAGGAATTTCACCTCTCGCATATTTATTTTTACCAAAAGCCTTGACAAAAGTGAAAAATCACGATATACTAAAAGCGTACTAATTGAAAGGAAACGGCGATCGAGGCATCGCCCAAGGGATCATGATACACAAAAGTGAAATTACCGGCTTTGAAACTGTCGTCCACAACGCGGACATATGTATAATCGGCGCGGGAGCCGCAGGACTTTTCGCGGCTGCGGCAGCGGCTCGACACGGCGCAAAGGTCGCTGTGATGCACGACCGTCCGGTCGTCGGCGGAAACGCCTCGAGCGAGATCAGAATGTGGATACGCGGCGCGCGCGGACGCGACAAGAACGAATCGGGTCTCAGTGAGGAGCTGGCTCTGATGAATCTCCGGCGCAATCCCACGCTCAACTTCTCAATCTGGGACAGCGTGACCTACGAGCTTCTGCAAAACGAGCCGAACATCGACCTGATACTCAACTGCTCCTGCCTCGACGCAGAAATGAAAGACGGGAGGATCAGCTCGGTCAAGGGCTGGCAGACGACTACTCAGCGCTTCCATGAGATCAGGGCTAAGATCTTCTGCGACTGCTCGGGAGACAGCGTTCTCGCGCCGCTGACCGGTGCTGAATACCGCATGGGACGCGAGTCGAGAGAGGAGTTCGGCGAGGACATCGCGCCGGAGATCTCGGACAACTGCACGATGGGTATGTCCTGCCTTCTGCAGGTTCGCGAGACCGATCACGAGGTGCCGTTCAAGGCTCCCGACTGGGCGGAGAAGTTCACCGACGAGACTATCTCGCATCGGATCAACATCAAGAATCCGAACGCCTTCAAGCACGACAATTTCTGGTGGATAGAGCTCGGCGGCAACGCCGACTCGATAGGCGACACCGAAAAGCTCAGACACGAGCTTTTGAAAATCTCCTTCGGCGTCTGGGATTATTACAAGAACTCTGGTCACTTCGATTCGAAGAACTGGGAGCTTGACTGGGCTGGCTTCCTGCCCGGCAAGCGCGAGAGCCGCCGCTATGTCGGCGACTACATACTGAAGCAGCAGGACGTCCGCGCTGGCGGTCGCTTTGACGATCTCATAGCCTACGGCGGCTGGTCGATGGACGACCACAATCCGGCGGGCTTTGGCACAGAGGAAGCGCCGACGATCTATCATCCGGCGCCCTCGCCGTTCGGAATACCCTATCGCTGCCTGTACTCGGTGAACATACCGAACCTGATGTTCTCGGGTCGGAACATCTCCTGCACGCACACGGCGATGTCCTCCTGCCGGGTAATGGGAACCTGCTCGACGCTCGGACAGGCGATGGGAACCGCCGCGGCTATGGCGGTCAGATACGATACTACGCCGCGCGGAATTTACGAGTCCCACATCGGCGAGCTGAAGCAGACACTGATGGAGGACGACTGCTGGCTGCCCTTCAACCGCCGCGCGCTTTCGCCGGTGATGGAGGGCGTCAGAGCCGAGGTCAGCGGGCGCGACGCTTCGATAATCTTCGACGGGCTCGACCGTGTGATCGACGGCGAGGATCACAAGCTCGAAATGGGCTTCGGCGAGAGCCTTGAGATCGCTCTGCCCGAGCCGAGGATGGTCTCGGAGCTGCGGTTCATATTCGACAGCGATCTGAATCGCGACAGTCTGGAGAAAGGCGTTCCGGAGTGCGCCCGGGATTATCCGATGCGCTGCAACCGTCAGCTCGGCGAGAAGCTCGTCGGGCTTCCGGCGACGCTGCTGCGGGACTTCGAGGTATTCGCTGACGACGGCAGCGGCGAATACAAGCCAATCTCGGAGGTCAGGGACAACTACAAGCGGCTCTGGGTGCTGAAGTGCGGCTTCACCGTGAAGCGGATAAAGCTCGTGCCGCTGCGCGCCTACGGAGCGGCGTCTGCCGGGATTTATTCGGCGATAATTCTCTGATTTCGCTCTGCACTTTCCGCGGAGCGCGAGCGACGCGACAGCGCCGGAGTTCTCCTTTGGTTTACCGCTTCCGCGGAGCGTGAGCGGCGCGGAACAGAGCCGCTGGTAAGCGGCGCGAACGCGAGACTTATTCTGCATCGTTTGTGCCGTACTCCAAACGCGAGTCTGGGAGCGGCGGCTCGCCGCTTCCGCGGAGCGTGAGCGACGCGGAACAGAGCTGCTGGTAAGCAGCGCGAACGCGAGACTTATTCTGCATCGTTTGTGCCGTACTCCAAACGCGAGTCTGTCAGCGGCGGCAGCCTGCCGC
>CACXED010000390.1 GCA_902766575.1 uncultured Ruminococcus sp.
GACTGTCAGCGCTCCGGAGGACGCCGGAAGCGCTTCGGGTGCGATATTCACCGCCGGATACGGCTCCGGGATGTACGAGCTCGCGCTCAGTGCGGACGGGCTTACCGGAAAGGCGTACATAAACGTCACAAGCAAGCTGAGTTCGCTCGACCTGTCGCCCTCCTATTCAAGAGCGCTTGCCGGAAGTCCCGCAAAGCTCGAAATCGACGCCAGATACAGATCCGAGCGCGTGACCTGCGGCGCCGAATCCTTTTACTACACGCTCGACATGACGCATATAATTCCCAACGCCGGTCAGTATCCCGACGCGATGATCGTCTGCGATCTCGGCTATCTTGACCGGAACGGAGATTTTGTCGCGTTCGAGGGCGTCTCGGGAGAGGTAGAGGTTGGTATCTGGTTCGACGAATTCGTGAAGTTCGTCAGAGTCCGCGTCGGAGAGGGAGCCGAAAATGTGACCGGCTTTGAGGACGGAACAGATAGCCTTTTCGCAGATGGGACAGCTTCAATAGAAACCGCCGCTCCGGGCTTCAGATCAGACTCCGCCGCGAGGATAATCTGCGACGGAAATGAAAAAACAGCGCTGAGACTCGCCGACAGCGTCAGTATCGCCGCCGGAGGAGCCGACGTCAGGCTGTGGGTCAGTTCCCTGCCCGATTCGCCCTACTGCACTGTCATAGACGAAAAGGGCGTTGAGCATCGCATCTCCTACAGGGTGACAAAGGACTATTCCCGTCAGCTCGGCTGGACAGAGCTTACCGCCGCGATACCGGACAAGCTCACAGACGAGGGGCTGACGCTCGGAGTGCTGCTCGGCTTTAGCGGAACCGAGAACTGTGATTTTCTGCTCGACGAGATCGTGATCAGCTATCGCGACCCTGAAGCTCAGGCGATAGACGGGCTCGAAGGTCACTGGGCGTCGGAGAGTATTCTGGCTCTCTACGACATGGGAGCGATTCAGGCTGACGACTGCGTCAGCGACGCGGACGGAAAGCTCTCGTATCAGCCCGACAAGGCGCTCACCCGCGGAGAATTTGCAAAGCTGCTCGCGCTCTGGCTCGGACTCGACGCTGACGACCAGAGCGAGGAAATGAAATTCGAGCCTGACACTCCGGAGGACAAGCTGCCGTACATACGCCGCGTGATCGCGAACAGACTGATGAGCGGCAGCGGAGAAGCCGAGGGCGTGACTATCTTCCGCGCGAACGATACCATAACGCGTCAGGAGGTCTGCAAGGTGCTCGGAAAGCTGACGTCCGCCGATGGAAAGGCAGAACTCGATTTCACAGACAGCGAAGCCGCAGCAGATTGGGCGCTCGACGGGATATCGCGCTGCGTTTCGGCAGGCATAATAGGCGGCTATGAGGACGGCACTCTGCGTCCCGGAGCGCCTGTAACCCGCGCCGAGCTCGCGGTCATGCTCCAAAGATCCGAGAGAACGCTGACAATTCCCGCCAAGATCGGCGATAACTGAATGATGCCGGATTCAACAGGCTCCGCCCTGATGCGGAGCCTGTTGAAAAAAATCCAAAAAAATATAAAAATATTTTGAAAAACCTCTTGACAAATCAAATGCAATGTGGTATAATAGTTAAGCAGTCAAGAAAGACCGCAAGCTCGGTAAACCGACAAGCCGGAGTGGCGAAATTGGCAGACGCCCGGGACTTAAAATCCCGTGAGACGAAAGTCTCGTACCGGTTCGAGCCCGGTTTCCGGCACCATATCGCGGAGTGGAGCAGCCTGGTAGCTCGTCGGGCTCATAACCCGAAGGTCGTAGGTTCAAATCCTGCCTCCGCAACCATTTATGATTCCCATGGAATGTGTATTCCATGGGAGTTTTGTTTTTGCGGTTTTAGCGAAATTACCACACTTCTACCCCTGCGAAAATCAGGGGGAGATCGACGATTTTAAGAGATAAGGAGCGTTTGGAATATATAAAAATAAGAAATAATATAAATAAATAACAATTATGCTATAATATGATATATGTTGGAGCAAACAATGCTGGATTCATGCGGCTGATGTATTTGAGCAGACTATTTTTCGGAAAAGATTACAGAGAAGAACCGACAAATAGCAACCATAAAAGGAATAATATACCATCGATATATTGCTTATTTGTGAAAAATAGTTCGTTTTTTGCAGGTATATCCAAAGAAAAATCTGGAACGTATAAACCCGAAGGTTTTGATTCAAATACTATCTATGAAATTAGCTGAAACTTCCCATGAGACCTGAATTTTTTGGGGAGTTCTCTTATTCCGGGATGAGCGAAATTACCACACTTCTACCCCGGAATAAATTGTATTCAGCTAAGGCAAATGCGTGCAAATACCGATGCCGATGGATTCATCCGCAATAATCAGTATATTACACCCTCAGCATCAGCTTTGCGGTAAGCAACTTCCTTCCGCAGCGACCATACATAGTCCGCTTGATCATCTTGAGTTTGCTGTTCGTCCCTTCGACAAATCCGTTCGAAAGCCGGGATGAAACCGCGTTGAGTATCGCGTCAATATCTTTTTCAAAGCTCTTGGCGAGTCCTTCAAGGAGTTTGATCCCGGAGCTGCGGTACTTCTCGATGAATCAGACCATGAGCGATTGACGTCCTTCCCGGAATATCTCTCTGAACTCACGTATACAGGTATATAAAACGAACACAACAGGATACTTGTCGAAAATCCATGTACGCTGAGAGTCATTCAGACCTTCTCCCATCCATAGGAAGCGAAACACTTCCTTCCGGGATACATAGCTGTATTTCAGGATCTCTTTTCGTTTAGCCTTCTGCTCCGGTGAACAGCTTTGCATTGGTATCAGTTCTATCCCATAATACGATGCGAGCTTATTCATGTAGTCATAGGCAGCGGTATTGCTGCCAATAAGTCCTTGTTCCCTCATACCGCGGAGTATATCGCTCCGGCATACGCCTTTGGACAGTGACTTTATTATATAGTCCCGATACCTGTCAACTCCACTGAATAAAGTCGGTGTGCAGATATTCTCCATTTCTCCATTAAGGTACTTGGCTACTGTATGATGGCTGCATTTCAATTTGCGGCTTATGCCTCGCATACTGTATCCGGCTTCATGTAGTCTGTGAATATCCCTGTACAGAAGCAGCCTTTTCTGGGAGAAGAAATCCGGATCGGGATTTTCATTAAAATCGTCAGATTTTTTTGAGTGCCGTACCGTCTGCACAGTCATCGGCAGAGTTCAGATTATTAAGATCACTATTATCATTAAGATCATCCGGATCAGTTTTATC
>CACXED010000391.1 GCA_902766575.1 uncultured Ruminococcus sp.
CGGAGCTTCCGCTCGGCTTCGGCAAATTCACCGTTCTCATATTTGGACGCTTTTGAGCGGCTCAGAGCAAAGGGAAGTATCGACGCGGCGCCGACTATAATCGCGGCAGCGCCGAGTATCGGCTGGCTGAAGCTGAATCCGGCTATCGCGGCGGCGACAAAGACTATCCAGAGCCACTTGAAGATCGCGAGCTTTGACGCCAGGCTGTTCAGCATATCGAGCTCCGCCTTGGCTTCGTCGAACTCGGACTGAAGTCCGGCGAGTGCGGCATCGGTCTCGGAGAGCTTTTCGCGGTCGTCGGCGAGCTCAGCCTCGTGCTTTTCGATGCCCTCGCGGATCGGCTTGCGATAGAGCTCCTCCTCGGCGTCGGAGTAATCCTTCCAGAGCGTGCTGTAGCGGTCGATCATCTCGGCGACGTTTTCGACGGCGCTGCGGAGCGTGGAGGCCGCCTGCTCGTCCGAGACGTCGGATTTGTTCAGAAGATCTCTCAGCTTGTATAGCGTTCCGGGCATGGATTTCAGCGCGGAGTCGATATGACCTCCGGCCTCGTCGAAGATGTCGCGTGTGATGCCGTGCCGGGTGAAATTGCGGGTGATTATCTGAGCGACTGCGATGTTCGCTCGCCAGTCGTCGGGACGCTTTTCAAGCCTTGCCCGCATGAATTCAAGCGATTCTGCGGCTTCATTGTCAGTAGTCGTGTCGGTAAAGTCCGAGATCAGCTTTGAGACCTCGTTGAAGCGGTCGGCTTCGGTGAAGGTTTTTTCGTTTTCGTTCATAATAATTTCCATAGCTTTCGCGTCGGCGAAAGTTTCCTTATTGGGAATTTGCAGGTGGTTTTGCGAAGCAAAAACGCTGATGAAATCAGTGAAAGCCACAAAAACCGGGCGTGAAAATTCATTTTCACGCTATTACCTTTTCAGAATAATTGTTCCTGTCGGAGCGGTATATCATATTATAACATAAAAAGCCGATATTGTCAACCTCAAAATAAAAACGGACAGTCACGCCGTGTGTCTGTCCGTTTTCCGCGCCAAGGTCACTGTCTGTTCGACGAGGATTTTATGACCTTGAGCGTGGTGAATTCCTCGCGTTCCTTTTCGGCGAGGTAGTCGGTGACGAATTTGACCGATTCCTCCAGTCCGGGAATGACGATGTTCTTGAGCGCGTTCGCACGCTTTCGGGACTGCTTGATCGCCTTTTCGAGACGGCTGACGCTGTTCTCGATCGCCGCGGCTCTGGCTGCCAGCAGCTTCACCCTGCCGAAGCGGATGTAAGCCTCGTCGAGCAGCGGGTTCGTTGAGCTGAAGCCGTAATCGGGCATCTGCGTTTCGCCGCATCTGACGTCGGGGATCTCAACGCCCATCACCGAGCGGGAGAGGATCACAAGGCTGTCGTCGACCTCGCGGGACATGGCGATGCGGAACACGTCGTTCTGACCGAGCGTCATGCTCGCGTCCTGAAGCGCCTCGTAAGCCGACGCGAAAGCCTCGGAAAGCTCGCGTCTCGCCGAGTCGGCGTTTTCGGAGAGCCTTGACATCTCGCGCATCATCAGCGTGCGCTTCCGGTCGAGCAGCTCGTAGCCGAGATTTGCCAGCTCGAGCTGCTTTTTCATCGCCATCAGGTTGCTTTTTGTCGGAGTGACCGGCATAGCTTACTCCTCCCCGCGGCAGTATTTTTCGTACATCTCGTCGCTGACGCGCTCGAGCTCGTCTCTGGGAAGTATCGAGAGCAGCTTCCAGCCGAGGTCGAGCGTCGCGTCGATCGAGCGGTTCTCAAAGCGATCCTGAGTCAGGAATTCGCTCTCAAAGCGCCGTCCGAACTCGAAGTAGAGCTTGTCGGTGGGCGAGAGATCCTCCTCGCCGATGACGCTTGCGAGCGAGCGCACATCCTGAACCTTTGCGTAGGAGGCGTAGAGCTGGTTCGACAGGGTCGAATGGTCGGCTCTCGTCGAGCCGTCGCCGATTCCGTCCTTCATCAGACGCGAGAGCGAGAGCTGTATCGAGACCGGCGGATAGACGCCCTTCATCTCGAGCGAGCGGTCGAGGACGATCTGACCCTCGGTGATATAGCCGGTGAGGTCAGGGACGGGATGCGTCACGTCGTCGTTCGGCATTGTGAGGATCGGGAGCTGCGTCACCGAGCCCTCGCAGCCCTTGATGCGTCCGGCGCGCTCATATAGCGACGCGAAATCCGAGTAGAGGTAGCCGGGATAGCCCTTTCTGCCGGGGATTTCGTTCTTCGCAGACGCGACCTCGCGCAGAGCCTCGGCGTAGGAGGTCATGTCGGTCATGATGACGAGCATATCCATCCCGTACTCGAAAGCGAAATACTCGGCGCAGGTGAGTGCGCAGCGAGGAGTCAGTATGCGCTCGACTATCGGGTCTCCGGCGAGGTTCTGGAACATGATGACCCGCGAGAGCACGCCGGTCTCCTCAAAGGAGCGGCGGAAGTAGTCCGCGACGTCGTTCTTGACTCCGAGCGCCGCGAATACGATGCCGAAATTTCCCGACATTTTCGCCTGACGGACGATCTGCGCGGCGAGCTCGTTGTGGCTCATGCCCGCGCCGCTGAATATCGGCAGCTTCTGACCCTTGATCAGCGTGCAGAGCCCGTCGATCGACGAGATGCCGGTGCGGATATAGTCGCGCGGATAGTCGCGGGAGACCGGATTGATCGCAAGCCCGTTGATGTCGATCTTCTTCTCGGGACAGATGTCGCCGAGCCCGTCGATCGGGCGTCCGGCGCCGTCAAAGACCCGTCCGAGCATATCCCGCGCGACCGGAAGCTCGAGCGGATGTCCGGTGAGCCTTGTCCGCGTGTTGCTCAGAGAAATGCCCTCGGTGCCCTCAAAGACCTGAATGACCGCGGTCTCGCCCGAGAGGCTGATGATCCGTCCCATGCGGTGATCGTTTTCGCCGACGGCGATCTCGACAAGCTCCTCATAGCAGGCGCCGCGGACGCCGTCGAGCACGATCAGCGGTCCGTTCGCGTTTTTCAGACCGATATATTCAATATTCATTTTGCCGCCTCCTCGGGAGCTATGTCATAGCGCTTTTCGATCTCCGCGAACATCGACGAGATCCTTGACGTCAGCTCGTCGACGGCGGTGAGGTTGTCGTTGGGAAGTTCGAATTTCATGCGGCAGAGCAGATCGAAAATGCCCTCTTTTTTCATCTGCGAGACGGGAATGGCTTTTGCGACGAGAGTTCTTGCCCGGTCGTGAGTTTTGATTATCAGCTTCATCATTCCGTACTGCTTTTTCAGCGGGACGGAGCAGTCGAGCTCGTGCAGCGCGTTCTGCTGCAAAAATCCGACGCGGATGCAGCGCGCGGTCTCGAGAGTCAGCTTCTGCTCCTCGGCAAGAAGATCCGAGCCGATGAGCTTGACAATATCCATCAGCCGGTTTTCTTCGGCGAGGATGTTCTGGATCCTCGAGCGCAGAGCGGGGAAGTCGGGCGCGACCTCGCGTCTGAACCACTCGTCGAGCTCGAGGGTGTATTCGCTGTAGCTCGTCGTCCAGTTGACGGCAGGGTAGTGACGCGCGTAGGCGAGCGGCTTATCGAGCGCCCAGAAAACGCGGATGAAGCGCTTGGTGTTCTGAGTGACCGGCTCGGAGAAATCGTTTCCCTGCGGAGAGACCGCGCCGATTATCGAAACCGAGCCCTTTTCGCCGGACAGAGTCTCGACCTGACCTGCGCGCTCGTAGAAGGCAGAGAGCCTCGACGGCAGGTAGGCGGGATAGCCCTCCTCGGCGGGCATTTCCTCGAGACGGCCCGAAATCTCGCGCAGAGCCTCCGCCCAGCGCGAGGTCGAGTCAGCCATCAGCGCGACGTTATAGCCCATGTCGCGGTAATACTCGGCGAAGGTGACTCCGGTGTAGATCGAAGCCTCGCGGGCCGCGACCGGCATATTCGAGGTGTTGGCGATCATTATCGTGCGCTCGAGCATCGAGCGACCGGTTCTCGGGTCGATGAGCCCGCTGAACTCCTCAAGCACCTGCGTCATTTCGTTTCCGCGCTCGCCGCAGCCGACGTAGACGATGATATCCGCGTCGCTCCACTTTGCGAGCTGATGCTGGAGCATGGTTTTTCCGGTTCCGAAGCCGCCGGGGATAGCCGCGGCTCCGCCCTTGGCGAGGGGAAAGAGCGTGTCGATAACTCTCTGACCGGTGACGAGCGGCTCGGAGATCGGCAGACGCTTCTTCACCGGGCGGGGCTTTCTGATCGGCCAGCGGCGGAGCATTGACAGCTCGTGTTCCTCGCCCTCGTCGTCGACATATCTGATCAGCGGCTCGACGACCGTGTGCGCGCCGCTCGGAGCGGCGAACGTGACCTTACCGCTCACGCCCTCGGGGACGATGCAGCGGTGACGGACGACCTGAGTCTCGTCGCACTCGGCGAAGATCATTCCGGGAGCCAGAGTATCGCCGACGCTGAGCTTCACCTCGGCGTCCCAGAGCCGCTCGGTGTCGACGGCTGGGACGTCGATGCCGGGAGCGATGAAGTGTCCGCTGATCTCCTCTAACTTCTTGAGCGGACGGCCGATGCCGTCGTACATTCCGGTCAGCAGTCCGGGCGCGAGGGTCGCCGACATGGGCATACCCGTGCGCGAGACCGGCTCGCCGGGACGGACTCCGGTGGTGTTCTCGTAGCACTGGATCGTGGTTTTTTCGGTTGAAATGTTGATGACCTCGCCGATGAGTCTGGCGTTGCCGATATAGACGGTCTCCATCATATCGAGGTCGGTCTTTCCGGCGACCGTGATGACCGGGCCGTTGATCCCGTGGATAGTGTAATTTTTCATGCCTTTGTTCTGACGGCGCGCGGCGTCGTCCGCGCCGGATATCTGTCTGTCTTTCATGCCTGTGCCTCCGGATCGTCGCAGACCGCCGGGCCGAGCAGCGAGTTGAAGTGCGAGCGCTCGGCGTTCAGCCCGTCGTCGAGCGTCGCGTCGATCGAGATCCCGTGGGCGGAGGAGTAGAATCTCGCGCCGCCGAGCCGGATATTCTTGTCCGGCGTGACGCTGTAGACCGGAGCGGCGTCGCTGGTGCCGAACTCTAACTTCTCGTCGAGCAGGGCATCGAGCGCCTCGAGAATATTGTATTTGTACTGCATATCCTTTGGCGAAAGGAAGATCGTGAAGGACGCGCTCTGCTTTCTCAGAACGTCGACGCAGAGCTTCACGAGCCACTTGCAGTAGGTATCGCCCGCCGCGAATCCGACGAGCTTTTCGCGGGTCAGATCAAAAACCTTACCCATGATCTGCTCGCGGTAGAGCAGCAGCTCGCGCCGCTTCTCCATGATCTCGCGGGAGATTGTCTGACTGTTTTCGCGTCGGATATTTTTAAGCTCGCTCTGAATGTGCTCGTAGGCCTCGGTGAGGATCTTGTGTTCGCCCTCCTCAAGCCGCCGGGCTTCCTCTGCGGAGACCTCGGCGTCGATGCGGGCGGCGATCTCCTCGGCTTCACCGAGAGACTCGTTCACAAAGCGCATGAGCTTTTCTTCGTCTCTTACGGACATTTTATCTCCTTAATAATATATGTCAGTTGAACGTATTCCTTGCTGCGTCCGCGACGTGGCGGTCGGGGATTTCGAGAAAGAGCGGCATCGGACTCAGACGCTGCTTTTCCCCGATGATATCCGACGCCAGAGCGCGGAGCTTCCCGGTGATGAGGATTATCCCGACCGATTTGTCCGAGCAGAGCCTTTCTATCTCGGCGGAGACCTCCTCGCGGGTGTGTACCACGACTCCCTCGACCCCGGCGAGCCTCATTCCGGCGCAGGTGTCGTTGTTGTCGCTGATCACAAACATTCGCATGGCTCAGAATTTTGCAAGGATCTGGATCGAGATCAGCATTCCGTAGAGCGCGACGCCCTCGGCGAGTGCGACGAAGATCAGCGCCTTACCGAAGGTCTTGGGGTTCTCGCTGATAGCGCCGATAGCCGCCGAAGCCGACGATGCGACCGCAATGCCCGCTCCGATGCAGGAGAGTCCGGTTGCGAGCGCCGCTCCGAGCAGTCCGACTCCGAAGCCGGTGGACTGACCGCCGGAAACCGTCTCGACCGCGGTATCCTCGGGAGCCTCAGCCGAAACGCCTATCGCACCGGTTCCGAATGCGAGCAGGCAGACCATGAAGCAGGCGACGATGTTGACGGCGAGCGCGGCTTTGCGGGACTTGGGAGTCTTGACAACTCCGGCGGCGCAGAGAACGAGCGGTATCATTGAGGCGAGAAAAAGAATGGTAAAAAGTAACATTTTGATAGGTTCCTTTCTTAATCGTTTCTGGATTTGCTTCCGGCGGGCTCGAAGGGACGTCCGTTGCCTTCAAAGAAGCGTCCGAACAGCTCGTAGAATTCGAGTCTCAGCACCTGTATGCAGACTATCATGCCCTCAAAGCCGATGACGAACAGGTTTCCGACGATGAGTATCACCGGATTGTAGCCGTTTGCGGTCTCGGCGAGCAGGAACACGACGCTCATCATTCCGACGTGCGAGAGCGCGAAGGCTCCGATTCGGATAAAGGAGATCGTGTTGGTCAGAAACGAGAGCACTACCTCGAAAAGCTCGAAGAAATTTTCGAGAATGAAGTCGAGCTTCGACTCCGGCACAAAGTCCGCGCGTCCCTCGCAGAGCTTGGTGAGCGGCTCGCGAAGGAAGATTATGAGCAGCATCACGACAATCAGCGCCGCGATGACTCCGACCGGCATTTTGAATTTGACGAAATTCAGCATCGCGAGGACGAGCAGCACCGCTCCGACATACATCAGAAGTCCGGGAAGCCCATTCTGCGAGAAGAAGATCTTTTCTATATTCTTCTGCCTGATACCGTTTATGATGTTGACAGCCATCACGGCGATGATCATTACGATTCCGATGCCGACCGCCGCGAACAGCACCGTATTGATATTCTCGTTCGGATTGAAGCCGTGGATTATGTCCTCAATACCGAATACCGAGCCGTAGAACACTCCGAAGATCATGCTCGAAACGCCGACGCACATCAGCACCTTGCCGAGCGAGAGCTTCTTGAGAAACCACATCAGCGCGCCGACGAGGATTATCACCGCGCCCTGACCCACGTCTCCGAACATCATTCCGAAGAACAGGAAGTAGGTCACGGCGACGATCGGAGTCGGGTCGAGCTCGTCGTAAGAGGGAAGTCCGTACATCCGGACAAAATCCTCAAAGCCTCCGAGGAAGCCGGGATTTTTCAGCTTTGTCGGCGGCATGACGCCTCCGCGCGCCCTGGCTTTTTCGAGAGTGCAGCTCACCGACGGGGATTTTTCAAGCTCGGACTTGAACTTTTCCGCTCTCGAAGCCGTGACGTAGCCCGCGAGAGTGAAGCCGTCGCGGGTGATGATCGCCTTGCGCCTGAGCTCGAAAGCCCGGTCGAGACGCTTCAGAACCGAATAGTCTCCCGCAAGCGATTCTGTGATCCGCGCCGACAGAGCGCTTATCGCGGCGTTGATCTCGTCGAGCCGTGAGCGCGCGTTCTTCATCTCCGCATTGAGCTGGGCGATAGCCTTGGCGGGAGTTCCGTGGGCTCTCTCCGAGATTCGCACCCGTTCAAAGTGCAGCGACTCAAACAGCGCGTCTATCCTCGCCGCCTTGGTGTGCGGCATGAAGTAGAGTCCCCAGACCTCGCGCTTTTCTATCGACGAGGCGTAGAAGAACATATCCTCGATGTCCGAGGTGTAGGAGTTGAGATTGTCGTAGCTTTCGCGCGGCATATGACCGAAGCGGAATCTGAAGAACTCGCAGGCAAAGACCTTGTCGAGGTCTACGCTGGCGTTCTGCAGATGGGTGAGCTGACCGAGGATCTGCTCGTCCTCGCGCAGAGCCTCCGAGAGTCCGGTGCGCTCCGAGTCGAGCTCTGAGAACTCCCGCTCAAGCCCGCCGAGCTTTTCGCCGAGCCCTGAGAGAAATTCGTTCTGCTGCTCGTCGGAATTAGGTAGCGCGGCGGGTTCTCCGTCCTTCAGAACGGCTCCGGCCTGTCCCGCGAGCGCGGTCAGGCGCGTCAGCATCGGCGCGAACTGATTTGCCGTGCTCTGAACCGTTCGCGAAGCGCCAGAACGCGGAGAAAGCAGCTCGCCGGCGTCGTCCATATGGAACTCCGGCTCGTCGATGCAGCGGAGTATGGTGTCCGCGAAGTCGTCGGCGGCTCCGGTGACGCTTATCATATCAAGTTTTACGACTGCCAATTTATACCATACCTTTCGCAGTAACTGTGGAGCCCGAAAATTTTGTTTTCGGACTTATTTTGTTTAATCAATAATAACATAGGCGCGTCTTTCAGACGATTATCTTGTCGGTTATCCGCTCGGCGGGGACGCCGTAGCGCAGCGCCTCGAGGATATAGACAAGATTGTCGGTCTCGGTCCTCAAAAGCGTGAGATATCCGACTGCGACTCCAAAGGAGCAGCCCGAGCCGGCGAGCCTGCGGCTTCTCCGGTAGACGAGCCTTGAGCCGTATTCGCCGGTAGAGCTTTTCTCGTCGAGCTCGGAGAGCGGACGCCTTTCGATTTCGGCAAAGCGTCCGGCTGTCTCGGACAGGGTGAGCCGCTCCAGACAGAGCTGTGAGATATCAGATTCCTTAAGTCTGCCGAAGATCGGAACGAGCCTCGGCAGCACCTCGGTGAGCTCGAGCGACGCCCGGTCGCTGTCCTCGCGCAGCGCTCTGAAGCGTCTCATCCTGAGTATCACCGAGATGTTGAAAAGATCAATCCGCGTGTGGAGCATATCGAGTATATCTGCGCGCTCGCTGCCCGAAAAGAGCTCCGAGGTCTTTTTGACGAGCTTTTTGTAGTAAGCCCGGACGAGCTCGGACTCGATGTCCTCAAACGAGGAGGAATCGTTCATGACGTGCCGCAGCGTCTCATGGTATTCGCTGCCCTCGAGCGCGTCGAGGATCTCCTCCTTTGAATCAGTGCGGAAAATCCGGTCAAAGTCGATGTGCGAGTGCTCTCTGACGAGCGGAGGGATATTGTAGAACTCCATCGAGTCGTCGTATTCGGTGGCGCGTATCGCGTCGAGCAGACAGCTTATC
>CACXED010000392.1 GCA_902766575.1 uncultured Ruminococcus sp.
CTTGCCGGACGCTGAGGGTCAGAGGAACTTCCCGAGCCGCTCGATCGTCGACTTTTCGTAGTCGGCGACCTCTCTGGCAAAGGACTCGGCTTCGGGCGAATAGCCGCCGTCGTTGAGCTTTTTCTCAAGCTCGACGATGCCCATCGACGCGCCGTTGATCATCATCTCGGCTAAATGCGACGGCGAGGCGTCGAGCATCGTGTTGAAGAACATTCCGACTTTAGCGCCCATTTTCGCTCCGAGCGGGAGCTCCTTTGGCTTCAGACCGCGCTCGCCGAGCTTTTCCTCGGCGCGCTTTTCAAAGCCGCGATAACGGCCGAGCTCATAGGTCATCTCGCTCTTGAGCTCAGCGGCGTTTGCCTGACTGACGTCAGCCCGGTCGAGCAGGTCGACTATCGAGTCGCCGCCCATCTTTGTATTTTTGTAGATCTCCTCAATAAGACTTTCATTTTTATCCATGCGTATATCTCCTGAAAATAAAACCTCGCAGAAATTATTCTGCGAGGTTTAGTCTTTCCCGAAATCCGGCAGATATCAGCCGAGCTCCGAAAGATCGTAGGGTGTATTCTGGTAAACGAAATAGTTCAGCCAGTTTGAAAAGAGCAGATTTGCGTGTCCGCGCCAGAGATTCGGCGGGCGCTTTTCGGGATCATCCCCCGGGAAATAATTGTAGGGCAGAGCGATGTCGAGCCCCTTGTCCCTGTCGCGGAAATATTCCTTTGAGAGGGTGTCAAAGTCGTATTCCGAATGTCCCGTGACAAAGAGCATCCGCGAGTTTCTCGCGGCGATGATGTAGGGACCGGCGATATCGCTCTTGGCGATAAGCTCAAGCTCGGGGACCTTCGCGATATCCTCCTCGCGGACCTCGGTGTGGCGCGAGTGCGGCGCGAGGAACTCCTCGTCAAAGCCGCGGACGATCGGATGCTTGGGATTCAGCACATAGTGCCTGAAAACGCCGAACATCTTGTGATCGAGCGGATGCTTTGGTATCCCGAAGTGATAGTAGAGTCCCGCCTGAGCCGCCCAGCAGATGTGAAGCGTGGAAAAGACGTGAGTCTTTGACCACTCCATGATCCCGCAGAGCTCGTCCCAGTAGTTCACCTCGCCGAAATCGAGGTTCTCCACCGGAGCGCCGGTGATGATCAGTCCGTCGAAATTATCATTTTTGACGTCGTCGAAATTTTTATAAAAGGACTCCATGTGCTCGGCGGAGGTGTGCGTCGAGCGGTGAGTCGCGGTTTGCAGAAGCGTCAGCTCTATCTGCAGAGAGCTGTTTGAGAGCAGTCTGATGAGCTGAGTCTCGGTCGTTATCTTTGTGGGCATGAGATTGAGCACGGCTATCTTCAGCGGACGGATGTCCTGATGCGAGGCGCGGAACTCGTTCATTACGAAAATATTCTCGCCCTCAAGGGTCTCGCGCGCCGGAAGACCCGTGGGTATTCTGATCGGCATTGTGTCTTGATTCCTCCGGAAATCTGTAATATTACTATTATAACAGAAAATTATGCAACTTGCAACCGTGATTTATAAAATTATTAGAAAAATCAAAAAACATTTGCTTTTCGCCGCGAAAAATGGTATAATATTATTATATCAAACGCACAGGGAGGCATTCGCTTCGATGAGAAAGGACTTATTGGCGCTGACGTCGGCAATGGCGGCTCTGATAGCGTCGTCGATGCTCGCCGTGGGAGTTTTTGCCGACGACGAGCTCATTCTCAGCGATTTCGGCAGCGGAAGCGACGGCTGGAGACGCGGAGACAACATCAAAGCGGTCGAGGCTGTCGTCGACGAGAATGATCGCGAATGTCTCGAGGTCATCGGCTACGATCTCGACGTAAATCTCGTCCGGACGGTCAGCGCAGCGTTCGAGGACGCCGTCGATCTCTCCGAATACCAGAGCTTCGCCTACGACATCTGCGTCCCGCCCTTTTACGAGGATCCCGACGCCGAGTATTTCACCCGGGTGATACTCACCTCGGGCGACGGCAGCTCGGCTGAGGGTATAATCGAGGTCAGCGCGGGCGTCTGGACCGAAGCCGGACTCAACATCAGCACATGGCCGGGACGCTCGGACGTGGTTTCGGCTGAGATAAGCCTGATCGTCTCGACCAATCTCAGTCAGAGCCGACGCAACAGCTTCTTCATCGACAACGTCAGAGCTGAGGACAAGATCGACCGGGCTCACACCGACCGCTTCATGATCGACGGCTTTTCGGTCAGCGGCGGAAGCGCCGAATACGACGACGAGGCGGGCAGACTGAACATCACGCTCTCCGAAAGCGGACAGACCATGCTCGACGCCGTGGTTTTCCCCTATTCGACCGGGTGGGAGACCGACCGGCTCAGAATACGCATCGAAAACAGCTCCGACGTCGATACGCTGACCATCTGCTATTCAACCTACGACACCGGCGCGCTCAGCGAGGACAAGAGCGTCTCGGTCAGGCTCGACCGTCAGTCGCAGCTAAGGAGCTATTACGTCGACCTCGGCGACCTGACCAAGCTCCGCTCGGTGAGTCTGCGTCTGCCTGAGGGTCAGGGGAGCCTTTCGATCTCCTCGATCTGTCCGGTTTCGCAGTATACCGCGCCGAAGTATCAGGTCTGCGGAAATATCACCGGATGCAGTCTGACCGACGATCTGCGCTCGATACGCTTCACCGGCGATATCGGACGGGAGGAAGCTCTGTCAAATCAGTCGGGAACCCTGCGCATCTACGCCGTTGAGCCGGGAACCGCTCCGGATGAGATCGACCTCGACGCGGAGCCGCTGCTCGAAAGCCCGATGACTACAAAATTCGACCTGACGCTCGACATCTCCGAGTCGGAGAGCGGCATCCTCGCAAAGCAGTTTGCCGCCTTTTCGCTCCGTCCCGACGGGAGCGCGGTGCTGATCGCCCCGCCGTTCTATCTGAGCGATCCCGGACGTGCGGCGCAGAGCTCGGCGTCGCCCGGACACGGCAAAAAGGGCGTCATAGCCGGAGATATCTCGCGGCTCGGAGAGCTCCGCGCCGACGTCACGATACTGACGCTCGACGTCTCTGAGGCGTTTGCCAAGCGCGGACGCGGCGAGACCTTTGAGTACCGCGGCAAGACCTACTATATGGATCAGAGCCGGATGAACGAGCTCTTTTCGCAGGTCGGAGCGCTGAACGGCTCGGGAGTCGGCGTGATACTGCGGCTTACCGGCTGGAGCGAGACCTTTGAAGCGGAGCTCACCGAGTCCTATTCGGGCGACGGCTACGTCTCCTATTCCGAGTACAATTCCTCGCCGGACGGAACCGATTATCTGTCGGCGCTCTGCGCGTATATCGCGGGCGGCTGCTGTCTCGACGGGAGTATTAAGGGAATAATCCTTGGCGAGTGCGAGAATTTCTTCGGTCCGGAGGACGGCAGGTACACAAGCCTGAACGCGATGGCTGAGGGCGTCGCGCTGGCTCTGCGCCGGATATACGGCAGCCTGATGGAGTACAATTCGGCGGCGAGGGTCTACCTCTCGATCAGCGCCTGCGCGTCCAACGAGCTTGCGGGACTGACCTCGGAGGTCGGAGCCGACGAGCTGCTTCCGGCGGTCTGCGCCGAGATCAACGCCTGCGGCAGCTTTGACTGGGGCATTTGCGTTGAGGATTTCTACCGCTTTTCAGAGACCGGGACGCGGACGGTCAGCGCGTCCGACTGCTCGGAGCTGGTCTCGATACTCAGAGGAGCGGGTGTTTACGACACGCATATGATCTTCTGCGACTCAAATTACGCCTTTTCGCAGCTGAAGCTCTCGGACAAGATAGCGCGGCTCGTTGAGAGCTATTACTCTGCGGTCTTTTCCGGACAGATCGACGCGGTTTTCTGCTCTCTGCCGCAAAAGGACGAAGGAGGACGGCTGGCGGACACGGTGAAGCTGGTCGATTCCGCGGACTCGGCGGAGCTGTCCGAGCTGGCGCTGAGCATCCTCGAGATCTCCGACTGGAAGGAGCGGATCGAGGGCTTCGATCCCAAAAAGCTGCCGTCCAAAGCCACCGAGACCGCCGAGGCATCCGAGACCCAGCCGAGCGGCATCAAGGGCAGCTACGGATATTTCAGATTCGATTCGTTCTCGGGCGTTACCGGCTTTGAGCCGGGCTTCTGGTGCAATGAGCTGACGGTCGTCGGCGGCGACGCGGCAAAGCTGAGAGCAAGGCTCGGCACGTCGAAAACGGCGGGCAGCGCCGCTTATATGAGCATCGTCCGGCGCTACGAGTATCCCGAGAACTTCTCCCTGACCCCGGTGCTGGCGGTGACGATAGGGCTTGAGAGTACCTCTCCGTCGCGCGAGAGCGCGCGGGTAAGGCTCGTGCTGACCTCCGGGACAGATCGCTTTGAGTCGGAGATGACCCTCGCGGTCGGGAGCATGAGCACGTTCTATATCGACGTCAGCGGCTTTTCGGGCGTCAAGGACGTGGACGGAATACAGCTGATAGTCGACGGAGACGGGATAAGCTCGGCGGTGCTGACTGTCGGCGGGATAGACGGACTGTCGCGCGACTACAACGACGAATCGCTCGAGAGCGTCATCTCGGAGGAACGCGTCAAAAAGCGCGCTCCCGAAAGCGAGGACGCCTATCGCGCCTATCTCTGGATCGGCGGCGGAGTGATAGTCGGCGTGGCGACCGCGCTGACGATAATACTGCTCAGCCGGAAAAAGGAGGACAGCGATGAACAGGTATAAGCTCGCGGGAACGCTGATCGCGGCGCTTCTGCTGATCGTTTCGGTCATTGTGAGATACCGTTTTGCGACCTCGGAAGCGGCGGTGCTGGCTCTGCCGATCGTAAGCGTCGGGCTGTGGGCGCTGACCGCGTTTGACACGCTCGCCTACAGGACTTCGACGAGCGACGCGATAAAAAAGCGCGGCGAGCTGATACAGCTCACGGCGCTGTATATAATCTCCGCGCTGATAAGCGTCGGAACGGTGATCTATATCGTCACCGGCGGAAAATAATCGGAAAATTATGAAAGGTAAGGTAAATAAATATGGCAGACACTAACGGAGCATATATGTCCCGCGGAGTTTCCGCGACCAAGGACGAGGTTCACAGCGCGATTAAGAAGCAGGACAAGGGCGAGTTCGCCGGAGCCTTCTGCAAGCTGATCGCCGATCCCTGCGGAGACCCGGAATACTGCGCGGCTATGCACGCCGACGGCGCGGGAACCAAGTCCTCGCTCGCCTACATAAAGTATAAGGAGACCGGGGATATCACGGCTCTCTACAACATCGCGCAGGACTCGGTGGTCATGAACCTTGACGACCTGCTCTGCGTCGGAGCGACCGACGGCTTTATACTCTCGAACACGATCGGACGCAACGCTCACCGCGTCGACGGCAAGGCTATCAAGGCGGTCATCGACGGCTACACCGACTTCTGCGATATGCTCCGCGGCTACGGCATCGGCATCACGATGGCGGGCGGAGAGACGGCTGACGTGGGCGACCTCGTCAACACGCTGATCGTCGACTCGACCTTCTTTGTCAGAATCAAGCGCTCGGAGGTCATCGACTGCACTAACATCAAGCCGGGCGACGTGATAGTCGGACTCGCGTCCTTCGGCAAGGCGGTCTATGAAAAGACCGAGAACGCCGGAATGGGCTCGAACGGACTCACTGCCGCGCGACACCTGCTCCTCTCCCACGAGTACGCCGCAAAGTACCCAGAGACCTTCTCGAACACTATCGACGACTCCAAGGTCTACTGCGGAAAGTACAGGGTCGACGATATCCTCCCCGGAACCGACCTGAAGGTCGCCGACGCTATCCTCTCGCCGACCCGCACCTACGCGCCGGTGATCAAGGAGATTCTCGACGCGAGACGCTCAGCCGTCCACGGCATGATCCACTGCACCGGCGGCGGACAGGCCAAGTGCAAGAACTTCGGCGAGGGAATACACTATGTAAAGGACAATCTGTTCGACGTTCCGCCGCTTTTCGCCGCGATCGCCGAGAACTCGGACATCACCGAGCGCGAGCTCTATCAGGACTTCAACATGGGTCACAGAATGGAGATCTACTGCTCGCCCGAGGACGCGGAGTTCATGATATCCACCGCGAAGAAGTACGGCGTGGACGCAAAAATCGTCGGTCACACCGAAAAATCCTCGGACGGCATGAATCACGTCACGATAAAGGCGAACGGAAAAACATTCGAATATTAAATCGGTAAAAAGGAGCAGCAGCATGAAAAAACGAATACTCACGGTCAGCTCCGCGAATATGGATTTCGTTATGAAGGTCGAAAAGCTCCCGGAAGCGGGACAGACGGTGGTTGAGAGCCGCTCGTACTCCTATGTCCCGGGCGGAAAGGGAGCAAATGCGGCGCTCGCTCTGGCAAGGCTCGGAGCCGACAGCATATTCTGCGCCAGACTCGGCAGCGATCAGAACGGAAAGAAGCTGAAGGAGCTCTATCAGTCAAACGGCGTCGACACCCGCTTTATCAAGCTCGACCGTCTGAATCCCACCGGGCTTGCGTCGATCATCGTCGAGGACGACGGCGCGAACCGGATAATCGTCTACCCCGGCGCTAACGGCTTCCTCTCGGAGGAGGACGTTGAGGACGCCTTTACCTGCATACCCGACGCGGTGTTCATTCAGTTCGAGATACCCGACGAGGCTGTCCTCGCTGCGGCTAAGTTCGCAAAGAAGCGCAATATCCCGATCTTTGTCGACGCCGGACCGGCGCGCACCGACTATCCGCTCGAAAAGCTCCCGCCGCTCGAGATAATCTCTCCGAACGAGTCCGAGACCCTCGCGCTGACCGGGATACTCCCGAACAACAGCGATAACTGCCTGAGAGCCGCCAGCGCGCTTCTGAACCGCGTTCCGGCAAAGTACGTCGTCATAAAGCTCGGCGGGCGCGGAGCCTACATCCACGACGGCAAGTTCTCGCAGCTCATTCCGACCTTTGAGGGCGAGGTCGTCGACACCACGGCTGCCGGAGACGCTTTCACGTCGGCGCTGACTTTAGAGTATCTGAACACCGGAGATATCGTGAAGTCGGTCAGATACGCCAACGCCGTCGGAACGCTCGTCGTAGGCAAGGCAGGCGCGTCGAGCTCGCTTCCGACCGCGGCTGAGGTTGACAGCTTCTTACGTCAGAGAGGCGCTTTCTGATGGAGCGGATACTCGCGGTGGATTTCGGAGACGCGCGAACCGGGCTGGCGGTCAGCGATACGCTCGGTATGCTCGCCAACGGCATAGGCTATGTAAAGTCGGACTATATGCCGAAAACCGCCGATCTCGTCGCCGAAAAGGTCAGAGAATACGGCGCGGCGAAGATAGTCATAGGGCTTCCGATCAACATGAACGGCAGTTTCGGCCCCCGCGCCGAGCACGCAAGGGAGTTCGGAGCTCTGCTCGCCGAGCGGGTAGGGGACATCCCTATCGAGTTCTTTGACGAGCGCTGCTCGACTATGGCGGCTCATCAGATCATGAATTTCACCGACACCAGGGGCAAAAAGCGCAAGGAAGCGGTCGACACGCTCTCCGCGCAGATAATCCTGCAGAATTATCTCGATTCGCACAAAAACAGATAAAATCGAAAAAAAACGCGGGTCTGATCGGCTCAGACCCGCGTATGTATCAATTGGATTTGAAATTCACATAAGCCCCGTCAGGCTCGCTTTCGGGCAGGGTGTTCGCGTAGGCGGAGACGTCGACGACGTGAGTCTGATAATACTCGAGCAGCTCCTTGCACGCCGTTTTTTGCAGATGCGCGCCGTCAAAGGACACCTCGGGATCGAGCGAACCGTCCTCAAGCGCGAAAAGCGAGATCGGATCGAGCAGAAAAACCTCCTCCTCCAGAGCGAGAGCGCGGAGCTTCTCGTTGAATTGCGCCTGCTTTTCGTTGGTGATGCCGTTGGTCGAATTCTGCGAGTAATCGTTTGTGACCGGCAGAATGAGCTGAATGTAGATCGGCACGTTCGTTATCTCGCGGATAGACGCGATGGCGTTTTTGTAAGCCTTTACGAAGTTTGAGGCGTTCCAGCCGAGCTCGTTGACTCCGGTGGAGATGTAGATTGATTTGTACTTGCCGGCGTCGAGCTCGAGGGCTTCGCGGCAGGTGACGAGCGTTTTCTTGCCGTCCTCGCCGACGTGAGAGATGTAAGCCTTATTGGACAGATTGTTTATATTGAAGCCGGTCGCCGAGTAGTCTATCGGCGAGAGCTTGGTATACATTATAAGTCCCGCCGTCCTCGAGTCGCCGATGAAAACCGTGTCGTCAAAATAGTCGACCGGATACGCGCCGCATTCGGGAACAGGCTGTGAAAAATCATAATCGGTGAGCTCCTCGGGCGGGATCGGATCCTCCTTTTTGGGAAGCTCGAGCTCGTAGATCCGGTCAGAGGGCTCGTCTGAGCTGCTTTTTGCGGATATCGACGGGC
>CACXED010000393.1 GCA_902766575.1 uncultured Ruminococcus sp.
CAGAGCCGGACGATGTTCCCGGTGATCGCCGGAGTTGCCACGGCGTTTCTGATCGTCTGCTGCGTCAGCGCCATCGTCGTGCTGACCAAGCTCTTTGACACGACGAGCACCGACGTCTCAAAGCAGATCGAGGTCCCGGATTTCTTCGGAGTCGTCTACAGCGAGGATCTGAAATCCCAGCTCGAGTCCCAATATTACAGCGTCGAGGTTGAATACAGGTACGACTCGGCTTACGACCGCAACATGATAATCGATCAGGATCCCGACGCTGGAGAAAAGCGCAAGATCATCCCCGGAAAGCAGAACTGTCAGCTCAAGCTGGTCGTCTGCTGGGGAGCCGAGACCTTTGAGCTTGAGGATTATTCCTACTCCGACTCCCGCGAGGTCAAGATCAAGCTCTCGGAGCTGGGTCTCATCGCCGACATCGTCAAGGAGACGCACGAGTATATCAGCGAGGGTCAGGTCATCCGTACCTCGCCCGAGCCGGGAACGACTCTCAAGCGAGGAGATCACGTCACGCTCTACGTCTCGAGCGGACAGGATATCAAGTACACCAAGGTGCCTGACTTCTACAAGTGCGACGAGCAGGCGGTGATGAAGATGCTCGGCTGGAGCGAGCTCAAGCTCGGTAACGTGACCTACGAGTATTCAAGCGAGGTCAACAAGGGCTGCGTCATCAGCCAGAGCCGTCCGGTCGACGCTCAGACGCCGGTGAACACCAAGATAGATTTCGTCATGAGTCTCGGTCCCGAGCCTGAGGACGGAGCGCAGTGATGGAGCTGAGATTTCCCGCCAAGGTCATAAAAGGCGTTGGCGGCATCTATGAAATCCGGCTCTCAAAGGAGAGCGCGGACGAGCTTCGCTCGCTCGGCATAGAGCCGGACCGGGGCGATCGGCTCTGCTGCAAGGCGCGCGGAGTGTTCAGGCACGAGCGCGTGACTCTGCTCGCCGGAGACAACGTGACGGTCAGGATCGACGCCGAGCTGATGCTCGCCGACATGAACGGCTCCGGGAAAAAGGATGCTCAGCGCGAAAAGCAGCGCTCCGAGGCCCGGGCGGGCGTCATGATCGAGGAGATCCTCGAGCGGAAAAACGAGCTGATCCGTCCGCCGATGGCGAATCTCGACCGGCTGTTCGTCGTCTTTGCGGCGACAAAGCCAGAGCCGTCGCTGACTACGGTGGACAAGCTCGTCACCATCGCCGAGTACAAAAAAATCGAGCCGGTGATAGTCGTCACCAAGGCTGACCTCGCTCCCGACGCCGCGGAGCGCTATGCCGGGATCTATAAAAAATGCGGCTTTGACGTCTTTGTCGAGGGGATCGGCTTTGACAAGAGCGGGATAGAGGAATATCTGCGCTCCTGCCGGAACGATACCTCAGCCTTTGCCGGAGCGTCGGGCGTCGGGAAATCGACGCTGATGAACCGGCTCTTTCCGGAGCTCAGGCTCGCGACCGGAGAGGTCAGCGAAAAGACGCTCCACGGACGCCACACGACACGGCAGATCGAGCTTTTTCCGCTCGACCGTCAGCTCGGAGAGGACGCGGAGGGTTATCTTGCCGACACGCCGGGCTTCGGGATGCTCGACTTTGCCGAGTTCGATTTCTACGGCAAGGACGATCTGCCCTATGTATTCCGGGAGTTTGAGCCGTATATCGGCCGCTGCCGCTATACGAAATGCACTCACACAAAAGAGGAGGGCTGCGCTCTGCTCGAAGCGGTGAGAAACGGAGATATCCCCGCCGAGCGGCATCAGAGCTATCTCGAGCTCTATGAGATACTGAAGTCCAAGCCGAACTACAAGGCTCACAAGCCAAACGGGAAAAAATAAAATGACCGCATATATTTTCACCGGCGGACAGGTGTTCGCCGACAGCCTTGCCGAGCTCGTTCCGGAGATCCCGGAGGGCTCGCTCGTGATCGCCGCGGACAGCGGCTACAACAACGCAAAAAAGCTCGGCGCAAAGCCGGATATGCTCCTCGGAGACCTGGATTCGCTCGACCGGACGGGGCTCGGCGCGCATGAGCTCGACGAGCTTGAAAAGCTCATCGTTCCGTCGATCAAGGACGACACCGACACTCAGCTCGCCGTCGACACCGCGCTCGAGCGCGGAGCGGACAGTATAGTCCTTGTCGGAGGTCTGGGAGGACGGCTCGACCATACGCTCTCGACGGTATTTCTGCTCGAATACATCGCCGACAAGGGAGCTGGCGCTCTCGTCACCGACGGGCGCAACCGCGCGCGGCTGATGAAATCGACCGGAGGCAGACAGACGCTCAGGGTCGAAAGGGGATACAAGTACCTCTCGCTCGTGTCGCTGACGAACACCTGCGAGGGCGTGACGGTCTCAGGCGTTTTCTATCCGCTGTGGGACGCGCGGCTCGTGCGCAGCTACTCCTACGCGGTCAGCAACGAGATCACCGCCGATTTTGCCGAGATCTCGCTCAGACGTGGAACGCTGCTCGTGATCGAGAGCCGGGATTAACAATTATTACTGAATCTGCATATTTCTGTAGTAAGCCTCATCAGGCTGAAAGGAAATGGTCGAATGAAAATTGTTGTAGTGCGCTCACCGAAGCTGCTCGCGCCCTTTTTGCGGCGCATATTCAAGATAAAGAAAAAAAGAGAACGATACTGATAAATCGCAGATCCGAAAGGGGAGCCGGTAAGACCAGACAGAGCCTTACCGGCGATAAAAACAATGAACGAGCTTATAAATATCGCGGCAAACACCGGAGACAAGACGGTGATCATCATCATCGCCGCCGCAGCCGCCGCGGTCGTGGGATTTCTCCTTATAAAATTCAAGCCGAAAAAATAATACTGAGCTGCTATGAGAAAGATTTCAATAATGTCGGGCGCCTACGCCGACTGTCCCGACAGATACGAGAAGCTCCGCGCCGACGGCTTTGAGGCGGTCGACTATCAGGAGCTCTGCAATACCGAGCTCCCGCTTTTTAACAATGGGCTCGCTGAGTTTGAAAAGACGCTCAGAGCCGAGCGCAGAGCCGCCGAAGCCGCCGGAGTCGTGATCTCACAGACTCACGGCCCGTGGCGCTGGCCGGTTCACGACTCGACGCCAGAGGAGCGCGCCGAGCGGATGGAAAAGATGAAGCTGTCGCTGTACGGCACGGCTCTGCTCGGATGCCGGTTTATGGCGCTCCACCCGATAATGCCCTACGGCCCGGAAATGACCGATGAAACGCTCAATGAGAGCTTTTATGAGCTGAACCGCGAATACTACGGCGAGCTGATACGCGAGGCCGAGCGCCTTAACGTCGTAATCTGCTTTGAGAATATGCCGATGACAAGGCTCCCGATCGCAAGCCCGAGGGCGACGTCGGATTTCATCCGGAGCTTTTCAAGCGAGCATTTCAAAATGTGTCTCGACACCGGACACGGGATCATCCTCGGCGAATCGCCTGCCGA
>CACXED010000394.1 GCA_902766575.1 uncultured Ruminococcus sp.
CGATCCCGAAGGAGGGCTCGGAGCACAGCTATATGATCTATGAAAACCGCCGCTTTGAGTGGAAATCCCTCGACGGCAGGGTCTACATGGAGCATACGCTGTGAAAAGCTGTCGATCGGAGCGCTCCGACGCCTTTGCCGAGCTGCATCCGGCGGTGGAGTTTCTGTATTTTGCGCTTGTGATCGGGCTTTCGATGTTCGCCGCCCATCCGGTCTGCCAGCTGATATCGCTTTCGGGCGCGGTCGGATATATGCTCTGCCGAACCGGAGGACAGGCGCTGAAATCTCTCTGCCGCCTGCTGCCGCTGATGCTGCTGACCGCGATTATAAACCCGCTTTTCAGCCACGAGGGCGCGACTATCCTCGCCTATTTCCCGAACGGAAACCCGCTGACGCTTGAGTCGATAATCTGCGGACTGAGCACGTCGCTGACGCTTGCGGCGGTCGTCTGCTGGTTCTCGTCGGTGAGCGCGGTGCTGACGTCGGACAAGTTCGTCTGGCTGTTCGGGCGGATAATTCCGGCGCTGAGTCTTATCCTGTCGATGGCGCTGAGATTCGTGCCGCGCTTTGCGTCGCACATGAGGGACGCAGCCGACGCGCAGAAGCTGCTCGGAAACGACGTCTCAAAGGGATCGGTCAGATCGAGAGTGAAAACCGCCGTCGCGATACTCTCGGGAACGGTCACATGGGCGATGGAGAACTCGCTCGTCACCGCCGACAGCATGAAGAGCCGCGGCTGGGGACTTCGCGGACGGACAGCCTACACCGATTACCGGCTCGACAGCCGCGACAGGGCTCTGCTCGCGCTGATCATCGGCTTCGGAGGCTATACGCTCGCCGGATACATATCGGGCGGGATGTATTTCAGATTCTACCCGACCGTAAAGGGAATCGGCTTCGGAGCCTTTCCGGCGAGCTTCTTTTTCGCGTATCTTGTGCTGGCGTTCGCGCCGCTGATGTTTGACCTTGCGGAGGACTGCAGATGGAAACGCTTGAGATCAGGTCTCTGAGCTTTTGCTATACAGGCTCGGAAAGCCCTGCGCTCGATAATATCTCGCTGACGATTCGCGCCGGGGATTTCGTACTGCTCTGCGGACAGTCGGGCTGCGGAAAATCGACGCTGCTTCGTCAGCTCAAGCCCGCGATCACTCCGGCAGGCAAACGCTCGGGAGAGATACTGTTAGACGGCAAGCCGCTCGGAGAGCTCGACCTCGCCGCGCAGACCTCGCGCATAGGCTTTGTGACCCAGAGTCCCGACGATCAGCTCGTCACCGACAAGGTCTGGCATGAGCTGGCGTTCGGACTTGAGAGCCTCGGACTCGAGAGCGGCGAGATACGCCGAAGAACCGCCGAGATGGCGTCCTTTTTCGGAATCAGGGACTGGTATCACAAGAGCGTCTCGGAGCTTTCGGGCGGGCAGAAGCAGCTTCTGAACTTAGCGTCGGTGATGACGATGAATCCCGAGCTGCTGATCCTCGACGAGCCTACCTCGCAGCTCGATCCGATCGCCGCGTCGGACTTCATCGCCGCGCTCGGAAAGCTCAACCGCGAGCTCGGAACGACTATAATCCTCACCGAGCACCGCCCCGAGGACTCCTTCGCCTTTGCAAACAGGGTCGCAATAATGGAGCGCGGACGACTGATCGCCTCGGGCAGCGCGGTCGAGGTCGGCGAAAAGCTGCGTGAGACAGGCAGTCCGACCTTCCTCGCGATGCCTGCGGCGATGCGGGTCTGGTCGAAGATCGGCTTCGGCGAATGTCCGGTGACTGTCCGGGACGGCAGACGCTGGCTCGGCGAATTTTCAAAGACGCACGAGCTTCTGCCGCTGCCCGAGCCGCCCGAGCCGCAATTCGGCGAGGTGCTCGTCAGCGCGTCTGACGTCTGGTTCAGGTACGAAAGAGAGCTGCCCGACGTTGCCAAAGGGCTGTCGCTCGAGGTTCGGCGCGGAGAGTTCCTCGCGATTCTCGGCTCGAACGGCGCGGGAAAGACTACGGCGCTGCGGCTGCTCGCGGGGCTCGAAAAGCCCTATCGCGGCGAGATCAGGCTCGGCGGCAGAGTCGGAGCGCTGCCGCAGGATCCACGGACGCTCTTTCTGAAAAGCACTGTCCGCGAGGAGCTCTCCTCGATGACCGACGACAGAGAAAAGCTCGGCGAGATGATATCGCTCTGTCGGCTCGGAGAGCTGCTCGACCGGCATCCCTACGACCTTTCGGGCGGAGAGCAGCAGCGCGCGGCGCTCGCAAAGGTGCTGCTGACCTCGCCGGACATTCTGCTACTCGACGAGCCGACAAAAGGGCTCGACGCGGGCTTCCGGAAAACTCTCGCGGCGATAATTTCAGAGCTGAAGCGTCGGGGAACGGCGATCATCGCGGTCAGCCACGACACCGAGTTCTGCGCCGCCTACGCCGACCGCTGCGCGCTCTTTTTCGACGGCTCGATAGTATCGGAGGGCAGACCGCGCGAGTTTTTCGGCGGAATGAGCTACTACACAACGCCGGCGAACCGCATGGCAAGGGGCTTTTCGGACGCTGTGACGTCGGACGAGCTGATCCTCGCCTGCGGCGGAGAGTGTGAGGACGAGCTTCCCGAAGCGCCCTCAGAGCCGACGAAAAAGCTCTCCGAGCCGCAAAAAAAGCTCCCGTGCTGGAGAAAAATTCTCGCCGGAGCTTCGGGAATATCGGCGATAGTCTGCTTCGTGCTCGCGCTGAGGACGGTGGACTTCACGTCGATGAACGAGTTCGGAGCGATTCCCGATCTGCGGCTCTGCATAGCCCTGATCGCGTCGCTGACGATACTGGCGTTCGCGCTCGGAAATGGCGATAAAAACGAGCCGATAAAATCAGAAAGTCTGCAAAGAAAAAAGCTCCCGAAGCGCACCAAAGCCGCGGCGGCGATGGTTCTGCTCGCGGTTCCGCTGACTTTGTGGCTCGGTTCGAACCTTACCGGAGATCGGAGCTATTACATAACCGCGCTTTTGGTGATGCTCGAGTGTATGCTGCCCTTTTTCATCGTATTCGAGGGCAGGCGGCCTTCGTCGCGTGAGATCGCGGTGACGGCGGTGCTCTGCGCGCTGGGAGTCGCGGGACGGACGGTATTCTTCATGCTGCCGCAGTTCAAACCGGTGCTGGCGCTGACAGTCATAGCCGGAGCGGCGTTCGGCGGCGAGACCGGATTCCTCGTCGGAGCGATGACGATGCTCGTGTCGAATATGCTCTTTTCGCAGGGACCGTGGACGCCGTGGCAGATGTTCGCGATGGGGCTTGTCGGATTTTTAGCGGGGATACTCTGCGAAAGCAGGCTGCTGAAGCGCTCGAGGGGCGCGCTCTGCGTGTTCGGAGGGCTTGCGGCGATAGTCGTCTACGGCGGGATAATGAACTCGGCGTCGGCGCTGATCTGGCAGAGGGAAGTGAATTTCGGAGTTCTGCTGACGTATTTCGCGACCGGATTTCCGATGGACTGCGTACACGCGGCGGCGACCGTGCTGTTCCTCTGGTTCGGAGCCGAGCCGATGCTTGAAAAGCTCGGACGGATCAAATCAAAGCTGTAAATCAATTTGAAGGGATGGAAATAAAATGAACGAGACAATTGAAGAACTCAACGCGAAAATCACCGAGCTTTCGGGCGAGGTCGAAGCCTTGAAGCGCTCGAATCCGCTCTGGGGCAAGAAGTGGTTCGCGACCGGCGACAGCTTCACCGAGGGCGATTTCAGCCATTCAGCAAAGGAGGATTTCATATTCGAGACCGGACGATTCGCCGGAAAGAATAAGGTTTATCCTTTCTTCATCGCCGAGCGCAACAACATGGAGGTTATCAACGACGGTCTGTGCGGGAGCATACTCCCTTACGATAAGGAGTACGTCTCGGGCGCTTCGACCGACCCGAATCTCCGCCGCCCGTTCACTCACGAGCGCTACAAGAAGATTCCCGCCGACGTCGATTACATCACGCTCTGGTTCGGCATCAACGACGGCTGGCACACCGAGCTCGGAACCATCGACGACGCCGAGAACAAGACCTTTTACGGCGGATGGAATTTCATCCTCCCATATCTTATAAAGAATTTCCCGAACGCGAAGATCGGCGTGATCGTCACCAACACCAACGGCGGCTACCCGGAATACCGCAAGGCGACCCGCGAGTGCTGCCGCAAGTGGGGAATCCCTTTCCTCGACCTGATGGGCGACGAGCAGATATACCCGAGCACCGGCGGCCGCGAGGAGGGTATGTGTCTCTGCGACGAGGCGAAAAACCTCTGGTACGAGCGATTCAAGGTCAAATGCGTCGAGGGTCAGAGCAACGGTCATCCCTGTCCGCAGTGGCACGAGTTCCAGTCCTACTTCATCGAGGCGTTCCTCAGAAGACTATAAAATCTCAGTAAAAATCAGGCTCCGCGAAAGCGGAGCTTTTATTATCATTTTCTGTCTGCAAGCCGTCTCAGCAATGCTTTGTGCCCGTCCGTAACGCGATAGCTCTCGCGCGCCTTTCGGATCGTCCTCTCCCGCGTCCTGCCGTCGAGACGGTCGAGATATCCGAGCGCGCGCTCAAAATCGGTCGCCATCGCCGTCGCGAAATACCATGCGACAGCTGTCGAGACATAGTACTCCGAGCAGTCAAGCGATGCGGCCCGCTCCATCCATTCGTCCGAAAAGAGCTGCTTCTTCATCAGCAGATTCAAGCCGAACCTCACGGTGTATACGCGCTCCGACCCGAGCCAGCCGATTATCCTCTCGCCGCAGTCGGAGTTTATCAGCGCGCGCGGCGAGAGCTGATCGCAGGTCGCCCAGTTGTCGATAAAGGGAAGAAAGCGCTCGAGCGCGGGCAGCTGCTCATCGTATCTCATCGGCGCGAGCAGAAAGGCGTGGAGCTGATTCTCCTCAAAATATTCATGCGGCAGGGAAGCGAGAAAGCTGCGCTTTTCTGATTCGCAAAGCTCCTTTGCCAGTGCTTTCAGCTTGGGCGTCGAGACTCCGATTATTCTTTCTGCGGGCAGGGTCGGTATCAGTCTTTGGTTGAAGCGACGGAGCTTTTCGTCGGCGAGGGAAAAGAGTCTATTCTGTATGTCGGTCACCAGTATCACCTCTATCTTCGGGATAGCGTATCTGCGACGGCGTCAGCCCGGTCTCGGATTTGAGAACATAGTTCATGTAGGACTGATTCTCAAAGCCGCAGAGCTGCGCGATCTCGCTGTAGCCGAGGGAGCTCTGCCGCAGCAGCTCGAGCGCTCTCGCGACCCGGATGCTTTTCAGATATTCCCGCGGCGAGACCTCCATGATCCGGCAGAATACCTTGCGGTAGAAATTCTTTGACAGATATGCGATCCCGGCGAGAGTGTCGAGGGTTATCCGGCTGCCGTAATTCTGCTCCATATACTCCTTAGTGGCGAGGATGCGCTCCATGTAGGGCTCGCGGCTCGCGCGGGAAAGGCTCTGACCGCTGTCAGGCTCTGTCAGCCCGCCGAGCTCGGTCAGCCTGACGAGAAGCTCGCAGAGATATGACAGCCGCTTCAAGCCCTCGCTGCCGACGAGCCTTGACATCAACCTTGAAAGCTCCGAGTCGGGCGCGGTCGGGATTATTGTCGGAAGTCCCGAGAGCTCCTTCTCGTCCGACTCGAAATGGACGTAGAGACAGTCGAAGCGTCCGATGCTGAATCGCTCGCTGCCCGGCTTGGCGAGCAGAAAATGACAGCCGGAGTGCGGATATTTGATCCCGTCGACGACGCTGAAGCCCTCGCCGCCCGAGTAGTATTCAAGCTCGTAATAAACGACCGCGCGTCTCGGAGAAGTCTCGGCGCTGTAAAAATCCGACGAGCGGAAATTTCCTGTGTGAATTATCTTCATTTTCAGATGAGTTCGATTTCGTAACAAGCGAGCGCTTTTTCGAAAGAAAAAGGCGCTGAAAGCTGTTATACTTGATAATGTAAATTCTATTTCTTAAATCGAAAGGCAGGACTAATCATGAAAGAATACAAGGTAGACGGTCACGTCAGCAGCTTTCTCCCGGAGGATCGGGAGTGGAAGCTCGTCTGGGCGGACGAGTTTGACGGAACCGAGCTCGACACCACGAAATGGGGATTCAGACTTAACTTCTGGGGCAAGCCCTTTGGAGCTTATACCGACCAAGGCGTCAGACTTGACGGCAAGGGCAACGTGGAGCTTCACCGCGTCGAGCGTGACGGCTATTACTGCTCGCCGCAGCTCCAGACCGGCTCGAACTCCTTCGATATCCCGAAAGGCGATCAGAAGAACCCCTGGAAGCAGAACGACATCTGGCCTATCGGCGACATCGAGACGCCG
>CACXED010000395.1 GCA_902766575.1 uncultured Ruminococcus sp.
ATTCCGGTTTATCAGATACGCGACGCGGTTTATGAAATCGAGGTGATTCGGTATCTCGCGCGCGTCGCTGCGGATAGAATCCCAGTCGATGTCAAGCCCATTATCAGCCAGTATCGCCAGTGAACGGTAGGAGCGGTGATCGCCCTGTACTCCGACCGACTGAACCGGCGCGAGCGCCATCTCGCGCTTTGAGCCGCTCTCGGCGCGGTATGCGGCGAGCTTCGCGCTCTTTTCGGGATCGGCGTGATTTCCGCCGTCGGTGCAGAGGATCCTGACTCCGAGTCCGGGTCCCGGGAAAGGCTGGCGCGACGCTATCGACTCGTCGAGTCCCAGCATACGCGCGACCTGACGAACCTCGTCCTTGTGCCAGTCCCAGTTGGTCTCGATGACGTGACCTTTGTCGCGGAGCTTTCTGATGACTCCGACGTCGTTGTGATGGGTCTTGATCTTCTTCGCGTAGCCCGAAACGTCGGGATTGCCCGACTCAATGAGGTCCGGACGCAGAGTTCCCTGTCCCAAGAACGCGGTCTCAAAATCGAGGTCGAGCGCCTTTGCCGCCTTCTCGGTGACGACGAAGAACATATGTCCGATTATCGCGCGCTTGTCCTCGGGATTGGTGGTCTCGGTGAGCGGCGCGTAGTGGCGCATTTCCCTGACCTTTTCGCCCTTGTCGTTGGTGTATTCGACCTCGAGGTCGAGCGGCGTGTTGAAGAACTCGTCCTCGGCGTTGATCCGCTGCATCTGGGTGAGACCCAGATCCGCGAGGTTCTGACAGATAATGTCAGACTCATTCTTGCGCATCATTCCGTGGTCGATGTGGATTCCGTAGACCTGATCGGGTCTGAGCGCCTTTACGAGCAGTGCGGCTGTGACTGCCGAGTCAACTCCGCCGGATACGAGGACGACGACCTTGCCGTTCTCGCCGACTCTGCGCCGGATCATGTCGAGCGAGGTCTGGATACGATCCTCGAGCGCGTAGACCTCCTTGAATTTGCAGACGCCGCGGACAAAGTTCTCGAGCATCTTTATACCGTTGACGGTCGGGTCGACCTCGGGATGGAACTGAACGCCGACGATGTTCTTGTCTTTGCTGTAAACTCCGGCGCAGACGCTGCCGGTCTCGGCGACGAGCTGGAAGCCCTCGGGCATGACCGAGACCGCGTCTCCGTGGCTCATCAGCACCTTCTGGATCGGCTCAAGTCCGGAAAAGATCGGACAGGACGGATCGACCTTTATCTCGGTCTGACCGTATTCGGTCTTGACGTTGGCGGCGACCTTTCCGCCGAAGTGGTCGACGATCATCTGCATACCATAGCAGATTCCGAGCATAGGTATGCCGAGCTCAAAGATCGCGTCGTCGTAGGCGGGAGCGCCGTTCTCCCAGACCGAAGCCGGGCCTCCGGAGAAGATGATAGCTCCGTAGCCGTCGAGCTTTCCCGCAGGAACGCCCATCGGGAAGATATCGGTGTAAACGCCGAGCTCGCGTATCTTGCGGTCGATAACCTTTGTGTACTGTCCGCCGCAGTCGAGTATTGCTAATTTTTCCATAATGAACCTCGTTGTTCAAGTAGTATATTATATATATTTTATCACAAAACGCCGAAAAAGACAATCGGCATAGTAACAAAATTTCTGTGATTTTTCTGTTGATTTTCGCCGTTGACGAAAAAGGAGACGTAGCACTCAGAGTGCGCGTCTCCTACAATATTTATTTCTTTGCGAGCAGATCGCGGATCTCGGTGAGAAGCTCCTCGGTAGTGGGAACCTTGGGCGCTTCAGCCTCGGCTTTAGCCTTTGCCTCTGCCTCAGCCTTGGCTTTAGCCTCAGCCTCCTCGCGCTCCTTCTTGGTGGCGAGCTCACGTCCCTTGTTGATAAGGGAGACGCAGATGAATATCGACAGCGCGACGATCAGAAAATCGAGTATCGTCTGAATGAAATTGCCGTAGTTGATTGTTACCGCCGGAGTCTCTCCGACCGCCTCCTTGAGAACGATCTTGAGCTCCGAGAAGTTGACGCCGCCGATGAGCAGTCCGACAGGCGGCATGATGATATCGTTGACAAGCGACGATACGATCTTGCCGAACACATTGCCTATCACAACGCCGACAGCCATGTCGACCACGTTGCCCTTGAACGCAAACTTTTTGAACTCGTCGAAAAACTTCATTTATTTTACCTCATATTGTTGTAAATTAAGCCATAAACGCGCCGATCATCAGCATCATGAGCTTCTCCTTCAGGATCTCCTCCTCGGTGGGATGAACGTCGACGGTATAGACGTCGGTCGCGCGGACGGTCTCGGGGAGAGTGATGGTCTCGTCGCCGACGACTGCGGTCTTATCAGACTGCTTTCCGACAGAGCCGATGTAATCGCCGTTGGGAAGCTCGCGCAGATCCTGATGGAGCTTGGTCATTCCGTTCTCGTCGGAGGTAAAGACATAGGTCTCGCCGAGCACGGTCTCGCCGTTCTCGTCGATGGTGTATTCGGTGAAGGTGAACTCGCCGTTTGCGAGCGGAGCCTCGTCAAAGGATACGACGTTATAATTCTCGTCGCAGACGGGAGAATAGGTCACAAGCTTGATCATTCCGTTCTCGTCAAGCGTCGATCCGGCAAAGGGAGCGCCGTAATCCGCGTAGTAGAGGACGATCTCGCAGGAGGAGAGTATCGGATAATCGTTTACGCCGACGCTCGGGATATCGAGGTAGAGCGTGATCTCGCCGTTCTCGTTAAGAACGTAGTACTTGACAGCGTACATCCAGCCGTCCCAGCCGCCGAAGGTTCCGCCTGCCAGTCCGTCGACCGAGGATATGTAGCCATACTCAAGTCCCTCGAGCCCATAATCGGCGAGCAGCTCGGCAATAACGCTTCCGGCGGTAGCGCTGCCGTCGATGGCGACAGACACGCTTCCGAGGAACTCGGTCTCCTCTGCGCCTTCAAGAGCGAGGAACACCTCGGCTTCGGGAGCGGGCATAATGAGGATATCCTCATCAGAGCCCTCGTAGTCGGTCGTAATAACGTCGAGAACCGTATCGTCAGCCGAAACTGCCACGGCTCCGAAGATCATCATCGCCGACAAAATGACGGCGAGATACTTTGCGAACTTTCCTGTCAGATTTTTCATGGTTATGCCTCCAGATCAAATTTATAAAAATTTCACGAAGCTGAAATTTCATGAAGATTATACCACATATATTTTTGAAAATCAATAGGTATATTGAACAAAAACTTCAACCTGATTTTGTAGGGATGCTCACTCGCGGGACTTTTCGATCTCGCTGATCATATCGAGTCTCGCGGTGTGGCGTCCGCCCTCGAACTCGGTCGAGAGGAAAATATCGACCAGCTCGAGCGCCAGTCCGGTTCCGACCACTCTGCCGCCGAGACAGAGCACGTTCGCGTCGTTGTGGAGTCTCGTATACTTCACGCTGAAGCTGTCCGACGCGCAGGCGGCGCGGATGCCGTCGAATTTATTCGCCGCGATCGACATACCGATTCCGGTGCCACAGCAGAGTATTCCGCGATAGCACTTTCCGCTCTTGATCTCGCGGCAGAGCTTTGCGGCGTATTCGGGATAATTAACGCTCTTTTCGGAATCGGTTCCGAGGTCGATATACTTCACGCCCATCGAGTCGAGATGCTTCTTGATCTCCTCCTTGAGCGC
>CACXED010000396.1 GCA_902766575.1 uncultured Ruminococcus sp.
AATTCCTCGATCAGCAGCCCGATGAACCTGCGCTCGTTTCCCGACGAAAAGGTGTAGAGCCTTGAATAGACGTCGAGCAGATGATGGTCGAGCAGCTGCTCAAGTCTCGCACGGTGGATGCGGGAGGGCTCGACGTCGGAGAGCAGCTCGGCGTAGGAGGTTTCGCTGCGGAGATATTCCACCGCTTCAGCCAGCCCGGGCTTTGAAGCGAGAGCCAGATATTGCTCCTTTGTGAGCAGCTTGCCCTTGAGACAGCGGCATTTAGCCGTCAGGGCGTCGCGTTCGCCTGCCATCGCTCAGTCCATCTCCGTTCCGATGACCCGCTCGAAAATCTGACGGGCGAAGTTTTCGGATTCGCGTTCAGCGACGTCGGTGAGGCGTTTCATCTGCCGGTCGTGCTCCTCGTTGACCTTGGCAAGCTCAGCCTCGAGGTGCTTCTGCTCCTCGGCGCGGATATCGTCGAGACGCTTTTCGGCCTCAGCGGAATACTTTTCGCGCATTTCGGAGAGCTTTTTCTCGACCTCGGCGGGCAGAGCCTCGCGGCGGTCGGTCTGCTGCTTTACGATAGCCTTTGCCTGATTTTCAAGCTCGAGCACGTCGGCAAGCACCTGTTCCATTGTCATTTCCTGCATATCAAAACTACCTTTCTCATCCCCACGAGAGGGATAAAACCCGGCGCGTCAGTTCTTGAGCGAGTGTATCGGCGCGGGTATGCGTCCGCCGCGGGCGATGAAGCGCTCGGGCGAGCATTCGTTCAGCTTAATGACCGGAGCGTGACCGAGCAGACCGCCGAAGTTCACCGACTCGCCGACCTTTTTGCCGTAGGCGGGGATGACTCTGACGGCGGTGGTCTTGGTGTTGGCGACGCCGATCGAGATCTCGTCGGCGATTATGCCGCAGATCACCGCTTCGGGAGTGTCGCCGGGGATCACGATCATGTCGAGACCGACCGAGCAGACCGCTGTCATGGCTTCCAGCTTTTCGATCGAGAGGCTTCCCGACGCGACCGCGTCGATCATTCCCGCGTCCTCGGAGACGGGTATGAACGCGCCCGAGAGACCGCCGACGTGGGAGGACGCCATAACGCCGCCTTTTTTGACCGCGTCGTTGAGCAGCGCCAGAGCCGCCGTCGTTCCGTGAGCGCCGCACTGCTCAAGACCCATCTCCTCAAGGATGTGAGCGACCGAGTCGCCGATAGCCGGAGTCGGAGCGAGCGAGAGGTCGACGATTCCGAAGGGAACGTCAAGCCGTCTCGACGCCTCGTAGGCGACCATCTGACCGACTCTTGTGATCTTGAAGGCGGTTTTCTTTATTATGTCCGCAAGCTCGGAGAAATTGCAGTCTCCGGCGCGCTTTATCGCGCTGGCGACGACGCCGGGACCCGAGACTCCGACGCTGACGACGGCCTCGCCCTCGCCGACGCCGTGGAAAGCGCCTGCCATGAAGGGGTTATCCTCCGGCACGTTGGCAAACACGACGAACTTTGCGCAGCCGATCGAGCCCTGATCGCGGGTGAGATAGGCGGCGCGCTTGATTATCGAGCCCATCTTGGCGACGGCGTCCATATTGATGCCGGCTTTGGTGGTAGCGACGTTGACAGAGGAGCAGACGAGATTGGTCTCGGCGAGCGCCTCGGGGATTATCGAGAGGAGATTTTCGTCCTTGCGGGTCATACCCTTGTGGACGAGAGCGCCGAAGCCGCCGATGAAGTTGATCCCGAGAGTTTCGGCTGCGCGGTCGAGCGCCTTTGCGACATTGAGATAGTCCTCGGGCGAGAGCTCTCCGCCGACGAGCGAGATCGGAGTGACCGAGACGCGCTTGTTGATGATCGGTATTCCATACTCCTTTTCGATGTTTTCGCCGGTGACGACGAGCTTTTCGGCTTTTTTGGTGATCTTGTCGTAGATCTTGTCGCAGAGCCGCTTGGGATCGTCGGTGGCGCAGTCGAGCAGGGAAATACCCATGGTTATGGTCCGTATATCGAGGTTTTCCTCGCGGATCATGGATATCGTTTCAAGAATGTCCGCTGTATTGAGCATTATAAAATTGACCCTTTCACCTGTAAGGTTTTGGGACGGAGACCGCGGCGTTTTATTAAATCAGCCGCGGCTGGTCCGTCTCGTTCGGTAGACGTCAGATAGTGTGCATGACCTGGAAGATCTCCTCGTGCATCGTCTGAATGACGAGACCGGAATCTCTGCCGAGAGCCGCCATGCTGTCGACGAAATCGGAGAAGCTGACGTTCAGCTCGTCAATGTCGACGAGCATTATCATCGCGAAATAATCGCGGAGAACGCTCTGGGAAATATCGATGATATTAGCTCCGTGCTCGGCGCACTTTGCCGATACCTTGGCGATAATGCCGACAGTATCCTTTCCGGTGACTGTGATTACGGCTTTCATTATTTTCAATCCTTTCCTATATATTTTATATAATATTCTACAACATTTGCTCCGGATTTTCAAGTGGAAAATTCAATATATTTTTGAATATTTCCGCCGCATTATTGATTTTATCGTTAATATATGATATAATGTAGTGAAATATATAAAAAGAAAGCGGGTAATTTCGGTTTGAACGACGGTAAGATCTTCTGCGAATACACGGTCAGGGTGAAAAGCAAGGCGCGGCTCAACATTCTCCGGATCGTGCTCGCCGCGGCATATACGCTTATCACTCTCGCCTATGTGGTGTTTTTTTACGTTATGATGAGACAATGGCAGCTGCTTCTGCTGCTCCCGTTTATAATGTATGCGCTGATTTCGCTGACATGGCGCTTCACGATGCCGGAATACGAGTATTCTGTCGAAGCGGGCGTGCTGACGATAGCCGTCATCTACGGCGGGCGCACGAGACGGGTGAGATTCACCGCCGAGCTCTCGGAGGCGACGCGGATCTCAAAATGCGACCGACGCGCGCTCGAGTCGCGGGACATAGTCTCAATCAAGGATCTTTCGGTCTCGGGCGACGGGGACAGCGTCTGGTGCGCGGTGTTTCCGGACAAGAGCTCCGGAAAGAAGAACGCGGTGATCTTTGAGACGAACGAAGCCCTGCAAAGGGCGCTGAGACTCAGCAATCCCTCGGCTATGGCATGAAGCGCGGCTCGCTGTCATATTCATATACCAAACTTCATTGAAAGCTGGTATGTGAAATGAGAAAGCTGTCTTTCGCGTTTATAGCACCGATACTGCTCTCCGCTCTGCTGCTTTTCACCTCCTGCGGCGAGGCTGAGACAGACAGGCTCGGATATCAGGACTCGGCGTTCAGCGTGAGAGCCGATATCACGGTCGGAGACATGAAGCTGCCTGTCCGGCTCGAAAGCTCGCCGGGCGATACCGACAGCGACCCGCGCAGGGTGAAGCTCACAGTCCTCGACGGCATAATCTCGGGCGTGGGCTTTGAATACGACGGCGAAAATCTCTGCCTTGTCTCGGGCGGGCTGATAATACCGGTCTCCGACCCGGAGCTGCTCTCCGGTATCCGGGAGGTGATCTCGCTGTTCTCGATCGACAAAAACGGCTTCTGCGGCTCGGCTGAGACCGGCGAGGGGACGCTCGTTACCTATTCCGAGGATAACGGCGCGAAAAAATACGAGGTGATCGTCTCGGATTCGCTGCCAAAACGCATAACGGCGACCCTCGGCGAGCGGGTGATTATCGCCGATATCAACGAATTTTTGCCCGGATGAGAAATTTTTGAAAAATTATCGTTCCGGGCATTGATTATTCGCGGATTTTGATGTATAATATATCGGAAAGAATTTCAATGGAGGTTTTTTAAGAAAAATATGGACAATAAACTCAAAAAGCTCGCCGGCTTTGCCGGAATAGAAGGTCCGGTGCTGACCATCGTCATGGACGGCGTCGGAGTCGCTCCCGACAACGGAGCCAACGCGGTAGCTGCGGCTAACACTCCCACCCTCGATATGCTCTGGGA
>CACXED010000397.1 GCA_902766575.1 uncultured Ruminococcus sp.
AGGGACGCACGCTCTACACCTCGGGACAGGGCTCGAATCCCGAGTATATTCTTCGCTATATTCTCGAGAAAAACGGGCTTGATCCCGACAAGGATCTGAAAATCGAGTTCGTGGCGTCCAACGACGAGCTGACCGCCGCTATCGTCTCTGGAAAGGCTGACCTCGCTATGATCGCCGAGCCTGCCGCGACAACCGTTCTCGCCAAGGCTGAGGGCTTCAGACGCGCGCTCGACATCAGCGCCGAGTGGGACAAGGTCTCCGAAACGCCGCTGATGATGGGCTGCGTGGTCGTTCGCTCCGATTTTCTCGCCGAGCATGAGGACGCGGTCAAGGCTTTCCTCAAGGAGTACGAGAAGTCGATATCCTCCTGCTCGGACGTCGAGTCGGCAGCCGCTCTCTGCGAGGAGCAGGGAATAATCCCGTCGGCAGCCGTCGCAAAATCGGCAATCCCGAACTGCAATATAACCTATGTCGATGGCGCGGAGATGAAGAAGGGCGTCGGCGCGTACTTCAAAGTGCTCTTTGACAGAGATCCCTCGTCTGTCGGCGGAGAGCTCCCGCCCGACGATTTCTACTACCTTGGCTGAGAGCGTAAAACGTCTGCTGCGCGGACTGTGCGTAGTCGCCTTCTGGATCCTTGTCTGGGAGGCGATTTCGCTTATTGTCGGACAGGAGCTGCTCGTACCGTCGCCGGCGCTGACGCTGAAAACGCTGATCCGGCTTGCCGTGACAAAGAAATTCTGGCTCGCGACGCTGATGACCCTTGTCCGGACGGCGATAGGCTTTGCCGCCGGTACGGCGATCGGAGTTCTGCTGGCTTTTCTGACCCATTATTCTTCCGCTGCGGATATGTTCCTGTCGCCGATCATGCGGCTGATACGGGCGGTTCCGGTGGCGAGCTTCATAATCCTCGCGCTCGTCTGGATAAAGACCGAAGCGCTGCCGTCATTTATCTCGGCGGCGATGGCTGCTCCGATGGTCTGGCAGAGCGTCGCCGGAGCGCTGAAGAACGACGTTGACCGTCAGCTGCTCGAAATGGCGGAGGTCTATCGGCTCGGAAGGCTGAAAACCTTTGTAAGGATCGTGCTGCCGTCCGTGGCTCCGGCGATCATCAGCAGCGCCGTGAACGCGCTCGGCTTCTCGTGGAAATCGGGAGTTGCGGCTGAGGTCATCTGCCAGCCTCTGTTTTCGATCGGACGTCAGCTCCAGACGGCGAAGCTGACGCTCGAGACCGCCGAGGTCTTTGCGTGGACCGCGACGGTATGTCTGCTGTCTACGGCGCTCGAACGGCTGCTCAAGGCCGCGGTGAAGCACTTTGGAAGGGGGAGAGCCGCTTGAACCTGCTTGAGATAAGAAAGCTCTGCTTTTCCTATAAAAATTCGCCGACGCCGCTGCTGCGCGATTTTGATCTGACGCTTGACCGCCGGGAGCGCGTCTGTCTCGCCGCTCCGTCGGGACGTGGAAAGACCACGCTTTTCAGACTGATTGCCGGACTTGAGAAGCCGGATTCCGGCGAGATCAGGCTCGGCGGACGGGTCGCGTACCTTTTTCAGGAGGATCGGCTGCTTCCGTGGCTGACTGCGGAGGAGAATCTGACGCTTATCGGCGCGAGCCGCGAACAGGCGCTGACGGCGCTTGAGTCGGTCGGGCTTGACTGCGCGGATAAGCTGCCGCGCGAGCTTTCCGGAGGGATGCGGAGACGGCTCGCGATCGCGAGGACTATCTGTCTCGGCGGGGAGATATTGCTGCTCGACGAGCCGTTTTCCGGACTGGACCGGGCGTCGCGGGAAAAGGCGGCGACAGCGCTTGACGACAAATTCCGGAACGCGGCGGTGATACTTATCACCCACATTCCCGAGGAAGCCGGAATACTCGGAGCGCGGCTTGAAAATTTTGACCCGGTGCCCGAGAAAATGCTCTGAAAACGAGAGATATCAGGCGAAAATAAGAGCTATCATAAAGCTAAATCAAAATTTTCGGATTTTTTTGCAAAAACCTCTTGACAAGCCGCAGGGTATGTGGTATAATATTGAACGTTGAGAGAAATTGCGGCCTTTTGCTGTTGTCGTAAGACCTGCTTGACCGACAATTCATATATTTAGAAAATTTTCGGAGGAAATAGACATGTCAACATACATGGCTAAAAAGGAAACCCTCGAGCGCAAGTGGTACGTCATCGACGCTGCGGACAAGCCCCTCGGCAAGACCGCCGCTCTCGCTGCTACCATCCTCAGAGGTAAGCACAGACCTGAATTCACCCCCAACGTCGACTGCGGTGAGTTCGTGATCATCGTCAACGCCGACAAGGCAGTCCTGACCGGCAAGAAGCTCGATCAGAAGTTCTACTACCGTCATTCCGGCTACATCGGCGGACTCAAGGCTACCAGCTACCGTACCCTCATGGCTACCAAGCCCGAGCTCGCAATGGAGCTCGCCGTCAAGGGTATGCTCGCGAAGAACAGCCTCGGCGCGGCTCAGATCGCCCGTCTGAAGGTCTACGCAGGCGCGGAGCACAAGCAGCAGGCTCAGAAGCCGATCGCTTATCCGGCTCAGTAATTACGGAGGGAGAATAAACAATGTACACAAGTGCAAAGCCGTACTTCTACGGCACCGGCAGAAGAAAGAAGTCCATCGCGCGCGTCCGCATCGTTCCCGGAACCGGCGTTATCACCGTAAACGGCAAGAGCGTTGACGACTACTTCGGACTCGAAACTCTCAAGCTCATCATCAATCAGCCCTTCGGCGTTACCGGCACTGAGGGCAAGTTCGATATCATCGCTACCGTCAAGGGCGGCGGACTTTCCGGACAGGCAGGCGCAATCCGCCATGGTCTTTCCCGCGCTCTGCTTCAGGCAGACGAGACCTATCGTCCCTCCCTCAAGAAGGCAGGCTTCCCCAGCCGCGACCCGAGAATGAAGGAGAGAAAGAAGTACGGTCTCAAGGCAGCACGCCGCGCACCTCAGTTCTCCAAGAGATAATCACGCCCGAATGGGTCAAAAAACCGGAGCAGAGCTCCGGTTTTTTTCATAAGGAGGCAATCAATGCAGCACAAGAAAATCAAGCCGTCCTGCGAGACCTGCGAATACTATGTATTCGACGATGAACTGCAGGACTATGTTTGTCAGATAGACCTCGACGAGGACGAGATCTACCGTTTTGAATCTCACCGCGACGTTGTCTGTCACTACTACAAATTCTACGACGAATA
>CACXED010000398.1 GCA_902766575.1 uncultured Ruminococcus sp.
GGGAGCGTTCCCGAGTGGCCAAAGGGGACAGACTGTAAATCTGCTGCTTGATAGCTTCGGTGGTCCGAATCCACCCGCTCCCACCAATAAGAAAACCGCCTACAGGGCGGTTTTCTTATTGGCGAAAGTGGTGCGATGAGGAAACCGAGCAGGTTTCAGCTGTACTTTGACTTTCATGTCGCTCCGGGAAACCGAGCAGGTTTCAGCTTCATTTTCAAAATATATCAAAATGCCCGACAGATATTTCTGCCGGGCATTTTTTCAGTCTATGCAGGAATAAACCACGTTCCGCAGCCTCGGCTGATACCACTCCTCGCGCGGATTCAGCGTGTGCTGTACGAAAAACGCTCCGAGCTTCTGCTCGCTGTCGATGATGATCGTCGATCCGGCGGCTCCTCCCCAGCCGAACTCGCCGAGAGACGCGTTCGACCCGGACGCCGCCCGGTCGATATGCGTCCTGACTCCGAGCCCGTAGCCGTACCCGGCCAGCTGCTTCCAGTTGTAATCGCGCAGCTGAACGTCGCTCAGCCGGTTGACCTTCATCAGCTCGACCGTCGATGGAGACAGAATCCGCTCGCCGGTCAGCCCGAGCCCGCCGTTCGCGAGCATCGCCGCGAGCTTTGCGTAATCCCCGCAGACCGTCGTTATCCCCGCGCCGCCGCTGTCGTACTCAGAGCCGAGTATGTATCCGGCGACGCCCTTCCCCACGTTGACAAAGCCGCCGTCAGCCGCGCGTCCGTATTTCTGCACCTCGACGAGATCAAAATCCCCGCTCTGTCCGGACGGGACGAACTTGTACTGCTCTGCCGTCCGTTCGAGCAGCTCCGGAGTCGTGTGATAGACCGTCTCGGTCATTCCGAGCGGCTCGAGCACATTCTCCCGGACATATTCGCGAAAGGGCTTGCCGGAAATCACGCTCACCAGCCCGGCAAGCACGTCGTGGCAGAGCGAATACTGCCATCTCGTCCCCGGCTCAAAGGAGAGCGGCTCGTCGGCAAGACGTCTCGCGACCTCGGCGGTATCCATTCTGCCGCCGGTCAGCTCGCGCGCTTTTGCGATAGATCGGCAGTTCAGATCGTAATTGAAGCCCGCGGACATCGTGAAAAGATCGCCGATTGTGATCGGACGCTTTGCGTCGGCAAGCGTCCCGTCGGGCTGACGGACTTTCATGTGCCGGTACTCGGGAATATAATCGTAAAGCGGATCGCCGAGCAGGAACTCTCCGCGCTCATAGAGGGTCAGCGCCGCCGTGACGGTCATGACCTTTGAGCAGGAATAGATATTGAAATACTCGTCTCCCTCGAGCGGCTTTCCGGTCTCGAGCGAGCTGACTCCGGCGGCGTATTCAAAGACCTTTTCGTTTTTGTGATAGACCGTGACCGCGCAGCCGGGAGTGCGCTTTTTTGTCATGAAGTCGAGAAAATCGCGCAGCTTATCGAATTTCATCGCTTTTCCTCTGAGCTCTGTATCGGCTCATTTCAGCATCGAGAGCGCGTCGGAGATCGTCTTTTCGAGCGCCTCGCGGCCGTATTTGTCGACCTCGGCCTTGTTCTTCTCGCCGTGGGTCAGACAGCCCGCGCCGCCTATGCATCCGCCGATGCACGCCATGCCCTCGATGAAGTTCGCGTCGAGCTTTCCGCGGGATTTCTGCATCAGCGCGACCTTGCAGGCCTCTATTCCGTCGCAGGAGCAGGGCTTGAGATCAAAGTCGATCCCCTGCTCCTTGAGTCCCTCGGCGACCGCGTCGGAGAGTCCTCCGCAGCGTGCGAATATCCGTCCGAAATAGGAGGCGTTGTCGAGCACGTCCTCGCCGAGCGTCGTTATGTCGATCTCCCGGCTGTCAAAGAGCGCCTGAAGCTCCTCAAAGGTCATAGCGGCGTCGATGTAAGGGCTGACCGACTCCTTCTGAACCTCCATCTTCTTTGCCGTGCAGGGGCCGATAAAGACGATCCTGCAGGGGTCCTCGTGCTCCTTTATGTACTTCGCTATCGTCGCCATCGGAGAGAGATTGTGCGAAACGAAGGGCTTCAGCGCCGGGAAGCTCTTTTCGATGTAGGCGACGAACGCCGGGCAGCAGGAGCTGGTGAGGAAGCCCTTTTCGGCGAGCTCCCTGGATTCGCCCTGAGCGACCATATCCGCTCCGAGCGCCGCTTCGATCACCGTGTGGAAGCCGAGCTCCTTGAGCCCCGCTATGACCTGACCGAGCTTTGCATAGGTGAACTGGCTCGAGATCGACGGCGCGACGACCGCGTAGGCCTTGTAGCGGGTGTTGTTCTCGCTGTTTTTCAGAATATTTATGACGTCGAGTATGAACGACTTGTCGGTGATGGCTCCGAACGGACACTGATAGACGCAGGCGCCGCAGGAGATGCACTTGCTGTTGTCGATCTGAGCCTGCTTTTCCTCGCCCATAGAGATCGCCTTGATCTTGCAGGCGCTCTCGCAGGGACGCTTGTAGGCGTGGATAGCGCTGTAGGGACAGACCTTGGCGCACTGACCGCACTCGCGGCACTTGGATTTATCGATGTGAGCCACATGATCCTCGTCAAAGGATATGGCTCCGAAGCGGCAGACGTCCTCGCAGCGGTGAGCCAGACAGCCGCGGCAGGCGCTCAGCACCTCGTAGCCGCCCATCGGACACTCGTCGCAGGCGATGTCGATGACCTCGATGACGTTGGGGTTATCCTTGTTCCCGCCCATCGCGATCTTGACGCGCTCGGTGAGGATCGCGCGCTCCTTGTAGACGCAGCAGCGCATGGTAGGCACCTTGCCCGGAACGATGGTTTTCGGGATGTCGATAGCGTTCTCGGCGAGAGTTCCCGCCCATGCCTGTCTTGCGACCTCGCGGAGCACCTTGTATTTGAGATGCTGTACCTTGGTATCGAATTTTCTCATTATTATTGTAATATCCTTTCGAAGAACTGTGCTTAAAAATAGCTGACCTTGACGCGCTTGCCCATCTGCCTGAGACATTTGGTCAGCTCCTCGACAAGATTCATCTTGATGCTGAAGTTTATCGGCAGATCGGGGTTCTGGTGCGCCGGGTTTATCGCCCTGCCGACGAAGAAATTGATATCCGTCGCTTCCTCAAAGAGCAGACGGCAGATCATCGACGCTCCGTCGTGGCCGTAGCTCCACTTTTCGTAGAGCTTGTTCTCGCCAAGCGCGTCCTTAGCGTACTCGACGACGCGGTTTATCGTTATCACGCCCTCGGTAACGAGGTCTACGCCCTCTATTGTCGCGGTCGGCGGGATATCGCTTTTA
>CACXED010000399.1 GCA_902766575.1 uncultured Ruminococcus sp.
ATGGTCGCGGCAGGGATAGGTGATTATTTTGAAGTCGCGCGGCTCGTAGTCGGTCGGGTTCGGCGAGAGCAGGTCGCGCCCGAGCTTTTTGCCGTTGAGTCTGGCTTCAAAATAGCCGAGTCCGGTGACAAACAGGACTGCCTTTTCGGTTTTTTCGGCGCGGAAGCTGCGCGAAATTATCGGCGATGCGCAGGGGATATCCGGCGCGAGCCAGCTTGCGCTGGAGAGTGGAGAGGTCTGCATAATTCAATTCTCCTTTTTTATTGGATTAACGTTTTCAGCGCGAAAATACATACTCTCCAGCAGACAGCTCTCTGGTTTCGCCGCCGAGAATGAGCCTGAAGCCATAGGGGCTGCTGATTCTGACCTCGCGCTCGTCGTAGGAGAGCCTGATTTTGCAGAACTCTGCGCTGAGTTTGTTTATTCCCTTGACGAAAAGCGGAGAGATCACTATATCGCCCGACGCGAAGTCGTTGACCATTATTCCGGCGAGACGGCGATAGAAAAACGTATCGACCATGCAGAAGAAGTGGTGATTCATACTCACCATTCCGTCCTCCGGATAGCCCTCGCGCGCGTAGTCGAAACGCTCGGTGAGCGCGGTCAGACCGTCTACCGCGTTCTTTGCGTAGCCGAGACCGTTCGCGTTGGTCATTACGTCGAACAGCAGCTGTCCGCAGCCATGCTCGCAGAGCAGCTCGGACATCATCTTGATGCCGTGAACGCCGAAGGTGATGAGATAATCGTCGTCCTTGAAGCGCTTGACGATGCGCTCGATTATCTCGGGCAGCTCGTTTTCCTCAAAGAAGCCCCTCGCCGCGAGGACGATAAGCTCGGAAGCGCTGACCTCCTCGAAATTTCCGTCCGGCATATATCTTGCGCGAAACGCTTTTTTTATTTTTTCGGCAATCTGGTCGTATTTAGTGCGGTCATATCCGCAAAGCTCGGACAGCTCAGCCATAATGTCGAGATCCCATTTGTAGTAGACGTTCGACATTATGTCGTCGCGCCCTCTTACACAGCAATGCAGACTGCTCCAGTCGCCGGTCGCGTAGCCTCCGTCGCCGATATAGCCGTCCTCATCCGCGATTGACGCGAAGAAACCGAGCGAGCGCTCGAGATCGCCGCGGAACTCCATAAAGGGCTTGAGGTCGCCGAAATATCTGTAAATCCACCATACGGTCTGGAATACTACGCTGTTGCCCCAGTCGGGTCCGGAGAAGCGTTTCGAGAACGTGAACTGCAATTCGGTCGGAACGGCATATGGTATCTGACCTATCCCGTTCATCGAATCATGACAGTGCCTTGCGTTTTCAAGGAGGATATTTTTTGCATCAAATTCGGAGAGAATCACCTCGGACGAGAGCATCGTATCGCCTATCCACGCGGCGTCACGCTTGGGATTATCTACGAAAACATCCTGACAGCAGGTCAGCACCGAGTTGACACAGGCTGAATGAATTTTGTTGATAATGTCGTTGTCGCACTCGAAATGCGCGGTCTCACTGAAATCGGTATGCTCGATGACGGCGGTCAGTTCAATCTCGTCGTAATCTCCGACTACCTCGACATATCGAAAGCCGTGGAAAGCCATGTACTGGTCGAACACCTTGCCCGAAGTGCCGTCGAGTATGTATTCGTCGGAGTTGTACATATCCGGATATTTCCATTTGGAATAAGCCGAGCGGTCTACGTGCATTTCGTGCGGAAGCAGGCGCTCGGAATAGTTCAGCTTGATGAGCGTTCCGGCTTTTCCGGTTATCTTCATGCGCACATATCCGGCGGTGGTTATTCCGCAGTCAAAGAGCTTTGGCGCGATCTCGACGCATTTGCGCTCGCCGAGGATACGCTTGGGCGGGCAGTCGGTCGTGCGGAGCTTTCCGGTCGGAGGGGTCGGCAGGCTGACAGAATCCCAGCCGCTGTCGTCAAAATCCGCGTCGCACCAGCCCGGGATTTCAAGCCGCGCGTCCTGACGCTCGCCGCAGCAGGTAGCGGTAAAGAGAATGGAGGAGTCGTGAGCCTTGAAGCTCCCGTCCGAAACTATCGTCTCGGAGCTTCCGTCGGGGTATTCGATAGTCAGCTCGGCTATGAGCATCACAGGCATACGGAATCCGACGTGTCCCTGATTTATTCTCAGACTTCCGAGTATTGCTCCGAGACGGTTCTTTCCGGCGCAAAGCTCATTTGTTATATCATAGACGTTGTAGATGATAGTCTTTGGGATATGAGAGACGTAGGTCGGGCGGATCGAATCTGGAATCCGTTTTCCGTTCAGGAAATACGCAGCGTCGCCGAGTCCGCAGATACATAGCGTCGCCTTTGTCGGCTTCTCACGCAGCACGAAGGTCTTTGCGATATAAGGCGACGGAGTTGTGCAGATATCCGCGCCGGGATTCTTTGAGGCATAGCCTATCCATTTTGAGTTTTCGAACATATTTTTTCTCCTATTATTATAAATCGTTGAATTTCTCAGTAAAGCTATTGATTTTCAGCTTGCGCCGGACGCAATTATGTGCTATCATAGAGCATGAAGGAGATGTTAACATGAAACCTATAAAGGTCGTACAATATGGCAGCTGGGGATATACCCATGCCGAGCACACAATGCAGACTATGCGCAGTCTGCCGCAGTATTACAATGTCGCGGGATTCTGCGAGCCGCATCCCGAGCGTCGCGAAGCCGCACTCAGGCGTCCATGCTACCAGGGGCTTAAGCTCTACACTCCCGAGGAGATTTTAGCCGACGATTCGCTCGACGCGGTTATAGTCGAGTCCGCCGAGGTCGAGCAGGCCGACGATTCGCTGAAATTCCTCAGGGCCGGCTTCAACGTCCATTCGGACAAGCCCTGCGGCAGCTCCGACGAGGTCTTTGACGAGCTGATCAGAACAGCGGTCGAAAAAAAGCTCGTGTTCCAAAACGGCTATATGTACCGCTACAATCCCGCGATAGTCCGCGCGCTTGAGATCGTGAGGTCGGGCAGAATCGGCGAGCTTATTTCGGTCGAGGCACAGATGAGCCAGTGCTATCACGGCGGGATGCGCCGCTGGCTCGGCGATATACCGGGCGGAATGATGTTCTACCTCGGCTGTCATCTGGTCGATTTAGTCGACCTTTTCATGGGCGAGCCGGAGGAAGTGCTGACTCTCTCGATGAATTCCGGGCTCGAGGAGACCGGACTCGATTCGGGACTTGCGATGCTGAGATACAAGCACGGCTGGTCGATGATAAAGACGGTCGCAAACGAGGTCAGCGGCGACGCGAGACGGCAGTTCGTGATTTCCGGCACCGATGGTACAATCGAGATAAAGCCGCTGGAAAATCCGTTCGAGCTGCCCGGAACGGTCGCGGCGAACAAAATCTCAATGACAGTGACCGTACCCGGACATCCCATGATGTTTGCCGACCGCCCCGAGGTGATAGCTTTCCCGCCCTACGGACGGTATGACGCGATGATGATCGACTTTGCCAAAACCGTCGCGGGCGAGAAAGAAAATAATTTCGACTATGAGCGCGAGCTGCGGGTTCACAGACTGCTCATGAAAATCTGCCGGGGCGAACGCTGACCGGCTTCACCATTTGAAAATCACGCCTATCGGGAAGCCCTTTCCCTCAGTCAGTCGCAGATAGACCTCGTGCGCATCGTCCGGCGAATGGATCTCGCCTATCATCGGCTTGAAATTGAGCCTTCCGCCAGACAGGTAGTCGAGCGTTACTCGGCAGTCGTCCATTTCGGTATAGAAGCCCGAGTGGGATTCAAGCGCCGGACGCGCTCCGCTGTGCGCGCCTATCAGCTCAATTCCGGGCTGGTGTACGTCGTGATAGAAATCGACCTCGGTCATCGTGCGCGTGCAGCCGAGCAGGAGCACCCGTCCGAACTTCGCCGTGCAGACGAGCGACTGCTTCAGCGCGAGCGGATTTCCGGTGACCTCGATAACCGCGTTTGCGCCGCCTTTTGTCAGCTCCTTGACCCGTTCGGAATATCCCGGCTCGGACGGGTCGAGAGCGATATCCGCGCCGAGCGCTTTGGCCATCTCGCGGCGCTCCTTTGAGAAATCGACGGCTATGACCGGATAAGCGCCAGAGAGTCTTGCGTACTGTACCGCAAAGAGTCCCAGCAGACCGAGACCGACGACCATAACGCTGTCACCGAGCGAGATCTTAGCCTTTCTGACCGCTGCGAGCGAGAAGCCTGCGATGATAGTCAGCGCCGCCTGATCGAGCGGTACGTTCTCGGGAACATGGACAAATTCCTTTTCGGGCAGGACGGCGAACTCCTGATGACCCGCGCCGTGAACCATGACGCGGTCGCCGGGCTTGAAGCTCGTCACGCCCTCGCCCACATCGGTGATAACGCCGCTGCCGCTGTAGCCCGAGCTGGACGGGAAGCCGAATCGGAATCCGTCTCCGCCCTCCTCGTTTCCGGTGAGCAGGGCGCGCTCGGTTCCGGCGCTCAGAGCCGTATAGGCGAGCTTTACGCGCATTTCTCCGGCGCCCGGCATACGATCCGGCACATCTTTCAGCACCGCGTTGTTTTTTGATTCGAAAATGATTTTTTTCATTTGATTTCCACCTTTGTCTGCAATGATTTACGCAATAATTATATCACATATCCTGTCAAAGCGGAATAAAAAAATCAATACAGATAATAAGAAAAACAACGGTTTAACGGCCGCTGCTTTCGATTTTAATATTGACAATACCTGATTTTTATATTATAATAAAATCAGGACCTCCGCAATTCGCGGCTCGGTGCAAATCGTGAAAAGGAAAAGAGAGAACAAATGGGCAAAATACAGTTTCCAAGCGATCAGGAGCTGTTTCCGGAGTTATCAGATCAATCGCGGCAGGTAACGAGCCTGACTTACGGCTATATCGCACAGATCGAACAGAAAAAGGACGATTATATCAAGCTGTCGTCCGGTTCCTTCAACAGCCGCGATGAATACAGAGCTTTTTTGGAAAAGCTGCGCAATCAGTCGCACAGCCTGTGGGCGCAAATTGACAAATGGCTGCTCGGGCGTGTTCTGGACGGCAGAGCTGTGGACAGCTTCCCGCCGGCGAGTTATGAGCTTATGAGGTTTAACA
>CACXED010000400.1 GCA_902766575.1 uncultured Ruminococcus sp.
AAACAGAGTGGAAAGTCAATACAATTCTGAGCAATCGCCTTAGAAAATTCAGCAAATATATAATATCGCCGCTCAGTCCATACGGCTCGTCTCGGGCTTTTTATTCATAGCCGAGCGGAGCTTCATATATTCGCCGGGCGACATACCGCAGACCGCCCGGAAGGTCTTGTAGAAGCCCGACGCGCTCTGAAAGCCGCTCGCCATCGCCGCGTCGAGAACATTCATCTGACTGCCGCAGAGCAGCCGTATCACGTTCGTCACCCGGCAGCGATTGATGAATGTAGCCGGAGACGAGCCGGTATAGCGTCGGAATATCAGGCTGAAATATCCCCGGCTGAGGTTTGTATGCTTTGCGAGCTCGGCGACGCCGAATTCGGAGGAAATGTTCTCGTTTATATAGCGTATCGTGCTCTCGATTATCTCAGCGGCGAGCTGAGAGCTCTGGCCGGAGCAGCTCAGCGTCCCGGGATAGCGGCGATCGACGCTGCGTATCAGCTGTGACGTCACGGCGGTCAGCAGTCCCAGCGCAAGCGTCGCCGCCTGCGGATCGTTTTCGGCTTCAAATGCTTCGGCGAGCATATCGAGCAGCGCGTGGATCTCGCCGATGTAGGGCATATCCCGTCCGATCACCGGATCAAAATCGGGCGAGCGGTCGTAATAGAGACGCAGACAGTCGGTCGCGGAGCCGAATACCGTCGGAAGAAAGGCGAATATCTCACATTTAAACAGCTCGTCCCGGTCAACGCTCAGAAACTGACGAGCCTCGATGTTGTTGACCACGACCAGATCGTCCTTTGAGATCGAGTATACCCGGCTGCCGATCATCCATTCCGCGGCTCCCTTGGTCACGCGCAGGATCCTGAGAGTCGTAAACAGAAACGACGGCATTGATCTGCTGACGACCGAGCAGTGCTTGTATCCGGCGGCAAATTCGCCGTTCCGGCTGATAACATGAGAATATTTATCGTACATAACGCGCCTCCCGTTGATTCTGTATGTCAATGTCATTATACACTGTTTTTTTCGAAAAATCAAGTGCGATATTACAAAAGTGGATAAATCGGCGCGTTTTAGACAGGACTTTGCCGTTCATTTCTGCTATAATTGAGATGTCAGCAAAAAGCCTATCGGCAGAAAGGAACACAATTATGAGCGATTTTATCACAGAGCCCGCACGGCAGATACCGGTCATAGCCGAAGCCGATCTCTGCGTCGTGGGCGGAAGCTGCACCGGAGTTTTCGCCGCGATCCGAGCCGCGAGACTCGGTCTGAGGGTCATACTCATCGAGCGGCAGAACTCGCTCGGAGGAGTCGCGGTGTCGGGACTGGTCAACATCTGGCACACGCTCAACGACACCGACGACAGGGAGCAGATCATCTCCGGTCTCACCGAGGAGACTCTCGACCGGCTGAAAGCCCGCAAAGCCGCGTATCTCGAAAACCGGAAGAACGGCAGCTACAATTTCAATCCCAGCGAGCTGGCAATTCTCCTCGACGAGATGGCAGCAGAGAATAAGATCAGACTTATGCTCCACACCTATTACTCCGCGGTCGTTTCAAGCGGCAGCGAGGTGCAGACGATCATCGTCGAGAACAGCGACGGCAGAGGCGCGATCCGCGCGCGCTTCTTCATCGACGCTACCGGAGACGGCTTTATCGCCCGGGATCTCGGTCTGCCGTCCTACGCAAACGATTATCTTCAGCCGCCGACCGCCTGCTTCCATCTTCAGGGCAATATGAGCGGAGTCGATCTGCGCCGTCTCGTGCTCGAGCACGGCGAGGAATTCGGGCTTGACGACGACTGGGGCTGGAGCACTGACGTAGCGGGCTGTAAGGGGATCACGATGCGCGCCGATCAGCACGTTTTCGGCGTCCGCTGCGACCGAGCCGACGATCTGACCCGCGCCGAGCTTGAGGGCAGACGCCTGATGCGCGCCTTTGTCGCGATGCTTCAGAAATACGGCAGGGACGACACGAGCTACGCTCTGACGAATATCTGCTCGTCGATCGGACTGCGTGAGACGGTTCATTTTAAGACCCGCTTCTGCGCGAGCGAGCTTCCCCTCCTGACCGGAGAGCGCTACGAGGCTCCGATCCTCAACGGCACCTATCCCTGCGATATCCACCACTCGAGCGGCGGAGGTATCTCGTTCAAATATCTTGACGGCAGGGAGAGCACGATCTACGGAAAAGGCACGCGCTCGGTCGGAGGAAACTGGCGTGAGCGGATGGGACTCACCGGCGAGCCGGCAAAGTATTATCAGGTGCCGTTCGACATTCTGGTCGGAGATAGGATGCGGAACTTTATCGCGGTTGGACGGGTGCTCAACGCCGATATGACCGCTTACGGAGCGCTGAGAGTGATGGTAAATCTCAATCAGATCGGAGAAGCAGCGGGAACAGCCGCGGCGCTCTGCGTGGACGAAAACGCCGACCTTCGGGAGCTCGACGGGCGGCGGGTAACAAAAACTTTACGCGACGGAGGTTCAGCGTTATGAAAAAATACATTTGTTTGCTGCTTGTGCTCGGTATTTCGCTTTCCGTGGGCTGCGGATCGTCAAAGGACGGCGAGCCGTCTCAGACTGACACGTCTGTCGGGACTGACAGCGTCGAGACGACGGCGCCGGGACCGGATCTTCCGGATCATGACTGGGGAGGAGAGAACATCAACTTCCTCGTGCGCGGCGAGTCGGCTGAGCCGACCAACTTCTCTCACGAGATCTACGCCTCCGAGGAGAACGGCGATGTGATCAACGACGCCGTGTACCGCCGGAACAGGGCGGTGCAGGATCGCTTCAACGTCGTTATCACCGAGACCGCGCAGGACGATTCGGTCGACGCGGTCAGGAACAGCACGCTGGCCGACGACGACGCCTTTGACGTGGTGATGGTTCGTCCCAACCGGATGGTCACGCTCGCGACCGAGGGACTGCTCTGCGATCTTTTTGAGATACCCTATCTCGACCTTAGCGCTCAATGGTGGGACGCCAAGACGGTGGAGAACCTGACGATCAACGACCGGCTGTATTTTGTCACCGGAGACATAAACATCATGGACAACAACGCCACCTGGGCTATGATGTTCAACAAGAAGCTGTTTGACGACTACAATCTGAAATATCCCTACGAGGACGTCAGGAACGGAAGCTGGACGCTCGATAAGTTCATCAGTCTCGCGATGGTCGGCGGAGACGATCTCAACGGCGACGGCGAGATGGACGAGTTCGATCAGTACGGGCTTATCACGGCGAACGAGAATATCTATCCGCTCATAGTCGCGTCGGGCGAACGGATAGCCGTCCGGGATAAATCCGGGAATATCACTATCGACCCTGATCTTGAGAAGATTCACGGTACGCTTGACAAGATCATCGCGCTGACCTCGGATAAGTCGGTCACGCTCTATGCGGAGGCTTATCAGAGCAAGGGCTACAGCAACGTCTGGTCTCAGGTCATGCGCGCTTCGTTCAGAGAGGGACGGGGACTCATGTATATCTCGGGAATACTGTCTACCACCTATCTCCGGGATATGGAGGACGAGTTCGGAATAATTCCGCTTCCGAAATATGACGAGGCTCAGAGCGAATACTACACCTGGATGAATCTGAACAACAGCTCGTCGCTGGCGATACCGATTTCAAATCACAATCTCGAAATGACCGGAATGATCTGCGAGGCGCTCGCCGCCGAGTCGATGACGACCCTGACTCCGGCATATTACGAAACCACGCTCAGCGGCAAGGTCGCGCGCGACGAGGATTCCATCGCGATGCTCGATATAATCCTGAATTCCGGAGTTTTCGACTTTGCGAATATGTTCAATCTCGGAAAGGTGAACAAAATCTTCTATAAGGGCGCGCAGACCGGAGAGAACACCTTCATGTCGGATTTTGACTCTATCCGTCCCGCGATTCAGGAGGAGTTCGAACAGCTCATGGCAAAGTACGGCAAGTCCGCCGGATAACAGCAATAAAAAGCAGCCGCATCGCGGCTGCTTTTTATATATTTGGCTCTCAGCCTCTGAGAACGGCGTCGATAGCGCTCAGCTCGTCGGGAGTGAAATCGCGGTTCTTCAGAGCGGCGACGTTGTCGCGGATCTGCTCGGGACGGGATGCGCCGATCAGCACGCTGGTCAGCCTGCCCTGCTTCAGATTCCAGACCAGAGCCATCTCGGCGAGGGTCTGTCCGCGGGAAGCGGCGATCTCGTTGAGCTTTGAGATCTTGGCGAGCTTTTCGGGAGTGATGTCCTTTTCCTTGAGGAATCCCCAGGGCTTTGCTGCGCGGGAATCGGAGGGTATGCCCTTGAGATAGCGGTCGGTGAGCTGTCCCTGAGCCAGCGGCGAGAAGGAGATCGAGCCTACGCCAAGCTCCTCGAGGGTCGGAACGAGCTCCGGCTCGATCCAGCGGTTGAGCATATTGTAGCAGGGCTGATTGATGAGCAGGGTCACGCCCATGTCCTTTAGTATCTCATAGGCTCGGCGGGTCTGAGCGGCGTCGTAGTTCGAAACGCCGACATAGAGCGCCTTGCCCTGCTTGACCGCGCTGGCGAGCGCTCCCATCGTCTCCTCGAGCGGAGTGTCCTTGTCAAAGCGGTGCGAATAGAAGATATCGACATAATCGAGTCCCAGACGCTTCAGCGACTGATCGAGCGACGCGAGCATATATTTGCGGCTTCCGCCGTCGCCGTAGGGACCGGGCCACATTCCGTAGCCCGCCTTGGTAGAGATGATCAGCTCGTCGCGGTGTCCGTGGAGCGTGGTTCTGAGGATTTTACCGAAATTCTCCTCGGCGCTGCCGCCGACCGGGCCGTAGTTGTTAGCAAGGTCGAAGTGAGTTATGCCGAGGTCGAACGCGGTCTTTGCCATCTCCTGCATATTCGAAAAGACGTCGACCGACCCGAAGTTGTGCCAGAGTCCGAGCGATATCGCGGGGAGCTTGAGTCCGCTGCGTCCGCAGCGGTTGTAGATCATTTCGGAATAACGGTTCATGTGAGTTTCCTTTCTTTTTCCTGGGCAATACCGCATAATTCTAAGTGCGCAGATGCGCAGAAATTTTTTCGTCAGACGATACAAAAATTCGCAGGCAGGGTACCGCCCCT
>CACXED010000401.1 GCA_902766575.1 uncultured Ruminococcus sp.
ATATTAGTATCACATTAGCGAAATCGTTATATTTCACTAAATGCTTGATAACCGTTTGAGCTATTTGTTTTTATGTTACAAAATCACATCTCCGGAAAGCGGAGATACAAAGCCGCGCGCGGCAGCAAAACAGGCTGCGTCCGGCGCAAGAAGCGTCTGCCAGCGGGGTGAGATGATGTCGCAGACCGGAAAATATATCCTGCCCGAGGGCGTCGGAGCTCACCGGGCGAAATATCTGCTCATCACTTCCTGCAAGGGAGGCGTGGGAAAATCCACCTGCGCCGCAAATATTGCCGCGGCTCTCGCAAGGCGGGGACAGAGAGTCCTGCTCTGCGACTGCGACTTTGATATGCGCTGCCTTGATCTTTTGCTCGGGCTTGAAAACGACGTCGTGTACGATCTTTACGACGCGGCGGCGGGACGGGTGCCGGTGGCAAAGGCTATAATCTCCGACGAGCGCTTTGAGGGACGTCTCGGCTTTATCGCCGCGCCCTACAGCGGAGGCGGAGAGCTCTCGCCCGGGATGCTGAGAAGCGTATTCACGGCGGCCGAGAGCGTCGGAGGGTACGATTATGTGCTCATCGACACGCCGGGCTCGCTGGCGTCGCCGGCGATACTCGACACGGGGCTTATCGGGACGGCGGTCATAGTCGCGTCGCACCAGCCCTCGAGCATCCGTGCCGCGGACAGGACCGGAGAATACCTCTCCGGACGCAGGATAAAGGAGCAGAGGCTTCTCATAAACTGCTTCGACTTCGACGGCGCGCTGAGCGGCGCGCGGCCGGGGATAAACGAAATAATCGACCGCACCTTCATACAGCTCTGCGGCATAGTGCCATACGACCGCGGGCTGATGCTCGCGTCGGAAAAGGGCGAGCCGGGAGCCGGAGGGAATCCGGCCGCGGCGTTTGACAACATCGCCTGCCGTCTTTTGGGACGGTATGTGCCGCTGTTTGCCGGATTCAGGGGGATCTCGGTCAGACGGAAGATAAAGCGCCTGCTCGTATAAAGCGGGCGAGTCGGACAATTCAATAAACGCGAGATATAAAAGAAAGGATTTGATATAAATGGAAATCGCTATCATCGCTGACGACAAGAAAAAGGAACTCATGACGCAGTTCTGCATCGCATACTGCGGCATACTCGCAAAGCACAATCTCTGCGCTACCGGCATCACCGGGAAGTACATTTCGGAGGCGACCGGACTCAAGATCGAGAGACTCCTTTCGGGCGCGCACGGAGGCGCACAGCAGATAACCTCGCGCGTCGCATACAACGAGATAGACCTCCTGATATATTTCCGCGACACGTCAAAGGACATCGTCTTTGACGAGGAGGAGTACAATCTCCTGCGTATGTGCGACGTCTACAACATTCCGGTGGCGACTAACATAGCGACCGCCGAGGTGCTCGTGACCGCGCTTGAGAACGGCGGTCTCGACTGGCGCGAGATCGTCAATCCCAAATCGGATTATAATCACAACAAGAGAAAATAAACCGAGCCGCCCGGAGAATATGAGCTTCTCCGGGCGGTTTGTTTGACGCTGGCGGGATTTTCAGACGCATTTTAACAGAGACAAAAACGGCAATCCCAAGCCGAACGATCCGAGACCGAGGGATTGACAGCTTCCCGGTCCGGTTTCCCGTCCGGTATTTCGTACAAAAAATCAATATACTTTTGTCAACACCGACGAAACAAAACTGTGCTATAATATATCGACCGAAAAATCCAGATTCACGAAAGGAACAAAAACATGACCTTCTTTACCGAAAACATCACCGCCGGAGGCGTGACCGTGCCTCTGCGCTGCTACATACCCGACGTCTGCGGAAAGACCTCCTACGCCGGAAAGCGTCCCGCGGTCATAATCTTCCCGGGCGGAGGCTACGGAATCACCTACTCGGGCGAGGCCGAGCCGATCGCGCTCAAGTACGCGGCGGACGGCATCTGCGCGTTCATACTCGACTACAGCTGCACGCCTGTACACTTCCCTGTCCAGCAGCTTCAGGCGTTCAAAGCTATCCGCTTTGTCCGCGAGAACGCCGAGCGCTTCGGAATCCGCGCCGACAACATCGCGACGACCGGCTTCTCGGCGGGCGGACATCTCTGCTCCTGCACCGGAACGCTCTGGAATAAGTTCGGCGAGTATTTCAGGGCTGAGGGCATGGACGACGTCGACTGCCATGTCTACCGCCCCGATAAGCTGATACTCTGCTATCCGGTCATACGCTCGCGGACAAAGTTCGCGCACTCCGGCTCGATTAAAAACCTGCTCGGCGAGGAGCAGATCAAGAACGACGCGCTGGTCGATTTCCTCTCCACCGATAAGCAGATCGACGACGAGACCCCGCCGACCTTCATCTGGCACACGAGCGAGGACAACGGCGTACCTCCTGTGAA
>CACXED010000402.1 GCA_902766575.1 uncultured Ruminococcus sp.
AGCTTTTCGACACCGCAACCTTTGAAGTCGTCGCAAAGGGTATCTGCGAGCGCATCGGTATCGACGGTAAGATCACTCACAAAATGCCCGGACGCGAGAATTACGTCGCCGAGCTCCCCATGCCCAACCACTCGGTCGCAACTAAGATACTTATCGACACGCTGACCTCTGCCGAGCACGGCTGCATCAAGTCGATGGACGAGATCGAGGCTGTCGGACACCGTATCGTCCACGGCGGAGCTTACTTCTCCGAGTCGGTGCTCGTAACGCCCGAGGTTATTGACAAGCTCGAGCTCTGCCGCGACCTCGCTCCGCTCCACACCGGAGCGCATCTGATGGGCATAAAGGGTATCACCGACGCTCTGCCGGGAGTTCCGCAGGTGCTCGTGTTCGACACCGCGTTCCATCAGACCATGCCCGACTACGCATGGATGTATCCGATCCCCTATGAGCTTTACGAGAAGTATTCTATCCGCCGCTACGGCGCTCACGGAACCTCCCACCGCTTTGTCGCGGGCGAGATGTGCAAGCTGCTGGGCAAGACCGAGGGCACCAAGATCGTCACCTGCCACATCGGAAACGGCTCGTCGATCTCGGCTGTCAAGGACGGCAAGGTTATAGACACCTCGATGGGCTTCACTCCTCTCGACGGCGTTGAGATGGGAACCCGCTGCGGCTCGATCGACCCGGCTATCGTCACCTTCATTATGGAGCACGAGGGCTACACTCCGGCGCAGATGTCCGACTTCATGAACAAGGAGTGCGGTATGCTCGGCGTTTCGGGTATTTCGAGCGACTCCCGCGACATCGAAGCGGCTATCCTCAAGGGCGACAAGAGAGCGACTCTCGCCGCTAACATCCTCGCATATCAGATCAAGAAGTACATCGGCTCCTACGCAGCGGCTATGAACGGACTCGACGCGGTAGTCTTCACCGCCGGAATGGGCGAGAACAACCCCGAGCTCCGCGAGCGCGCCTGCCGCGACATGGACTTCCTCGGCATCAAGCTCGACAACGAGCTCAACGCCAAGATGCACCATCAGCCCAACATGGTCAAGCTCTCGACCGACGATTCCCGCGTACAGGTCTGGCTCATCCCGACCAACGAGGAGCTCGTCATAGCATCCGACACCGAGCGCATAGTCAAGGCACTCTGATATGACCAGAGGGGCGATACCTATCGCCCCCTTTTGAATTGTAAAGGATTGTAAATAATGAAGAAAGTTGCAGTTATAATGGGCAGCGACTCGGACCTGCCGGTCGTGCAGAAGTGCCTCGACCAGCTCAAGAAGTTCGATATCCCCTACGAGGCGCACGTTATCAGCGCGCACAGAACCCCACGTCAGGCCGAGCGCTTCGCCTCGACGGCTAAGGACAACGGCTTCGGTGTCATCATCGCCGCCGCCGGAAAGGCCGCGCACCTCGGCGGAGTCCTCGCCGCCTACACGACGCTGCCGGTCATCGGGATACCGGTAAAGTCGTCGACCCTCGACGGGCTCGACTCGCTGCTGTCGATGGTTCAGATGCCGGGCGGAATACCGGTCGCGACCGTCGCTGTCGACGGAGCGCAGAACGCCGCTATCCTCGCCGCGCAGATGCTCGCGCTCTCGGACGACGAGCTTGCAAAGAAGCTCGAGGTCTTCAAGTCCGAAATGGAGTCGGGCGTCCTTGAAAAGGACGCAAAGCTCCAGCAGAATTTGTAATTTCCCGGATTTCCGGAAAAAATAAATCTAAGGAGAGATAGATAAAATATGCTGTTCGAAGGAAAAGTTCGAAAAATCTTTGCCGCCGGAGACGACGCTCTGCTGATAGTCACCACCGACCGCATCTCCGCTTACGACGTTATCATGCCCACGCCGATCGACGGAAAGGGCAAGATCCTCAATCAGCTCTCGCTGTTCTGGTTCGACCTGACAAAGGACGTCGTGAAAAATCACGTCATCACCACCGATATCGACAAGTATCCCGAGCCTTTCAAGGGCGACAAGACGCTCGAGGGACGCTCTATGCTCGTAAAGAAGCTGAAGATGATCCCCTTTGAGTGCATCGTCCGCGGCTACATCACCGGCTCGGCATGGGAGAGCTACGAAAAGGACGGCACGGTCTGCGGTCACAAGGTTGCGCCGGGTCTCGTCGAGTCGGATAAGTTCCCGGAGCCGATCTTCACGCCCTCGACCAAGGCCTCCGAGGGTCACGACATCAACGTCGATTACGAATATATGGCTAACGAGCTCGGCGAGGAGCTGGCGTCCAAGGTGCGCGACACGACCATCGCCGTCTACAAGAAGTGCGCCGACTACGCTCGCGAGCGCGGAATTATCATCGCCGACACCAAGCTTGAGTTCGGTCTCGACGAAAACGGTGAGCTCGTCCTCGGCGACGAGGTCCTGACCCCAGATTCGAGCCGTTTCTGGAGCCTTGAAAACTACAAGCCCGGTCAGGGTCAGTCGAGCTACGACAAGCAGTATCTCCGCGACTGGCTCACGGCTAACGGGCTGCGCGGAAAGACTCCCGCGCCCGAGCTTCCCGCCGACGTCGTCGCCAACACCCGCGCGAAGTATGTCGAAGCCTACGAAATGCTGACGGGTAAGAAGTTCAATGGCTGAGAAAAAGAAAGTAGCCGTGCTCGTCTCGGGCGGAGGTACGAATCTCCAGGCGATACTCGACGCCGAGGACTCGGGAATCATCAAGAGCGGTGAAGTCAGCGTCGTTGTCTCGTCAAAGGATGGCGCATACGCCCTCGAGCGCGCTAAGAATCACAATGTCGAAGCGCTCACTCTCCCGCGAAAGGACTACGCCGACCGCCGCGCCTATTCCGACGCGCTGAGAGCCGAGCTTGAGAAGCGGAATATCGACCTCGTCGTGCTGGCGGGCTTCATGATAATCCTCGACGAGAGCTTTATAAAAGCCTTTGAGAACCGGATAATCAACGTCCATCCGGCGCTGATACCGAGCTTCTGCGGAGACGGCTTCTACGGGCTTCACGTCCACGAAGCCGCGCTCGCCAAGGGAGTTAAGGTCACCGGCGCAACCGTGCATTTCGTGAACGAGGTCTGCGACGGCGGTCCTATCATTCTACAAAAGGCCGTGGACATCGAGCCTGACGACACTCCCGAGACGCTCCAGCGCCGCGTGATGGTGCAGGCTGAGTGGAAGCTCTTACCGCAGGCGGTCGAGCTTTTCTGCGCCGGACGGCTTGAAGTTGATGGGAATATCGTCAGAATTAAGTGACTGACGCTGTTATTAAAAGGAAATATATCTTAAAAGAGGAGATATCAACATGAAAAAACGCGCTATAATCAGCCTTACCGACAAGACCGGAGTCGTTGACTTCGCAAAGGGACTTGTCGAGCTCGGATTTGAGATACTCTCGACCGGCGGAACCTGGAAAGTTATCCACGAGGCCGGAATCCCCGTTACTCAGGTCTCCGACGTGACCGGCTTCCCGGAGTGCCTTGACGGCCGCGTCAAGACGCTTCACCCGATGATTCACGCCGGAATCCTCGCCATGCGCTCGAACCCCGAGCATATGGCTCAGCTCGAAAAGCTCGGCGTCACTCCGATCGACGTCGTCGCGATCAACCTCTACCCGTTCAAGCAGACCGTCCTCAAGCCGGGAGTTGAGCGCGCCGAGGTTATCGAGAACATCGACATCGGCGGTCCGACAATGCTCCGCGCCGCTGCGAAGAACTATCAGGACGTCTCGGTCATCGTCGACCCCGAGGATTATGAGACGGTTCTCAAGGAGCTCCGCGAGAACGGAAAGGTCTCTGTCGACACCAACCTTAAGCTCGCGTACAAGGTGTTCAACCACACCGCGGCTTACGACACGCTCATTCAGTCCTATCTCCGCCGCGAGACGAACTCGTCGCCCTTCCCGGAGAAGCTGACGCTGACCTTTGAAAAGGTTCAGGAAATGCGCTACGGCGAGAATCCTCACCAGAAAGGCGCGTTCTACAAGGAGATCGGCAACGAGTTCACCGGAACTCTCGCCGCTGCCGAGCAGCTTCACGGCAAGGAGCTCTCCTACAACAATATCAACGACACCAACGGCGCTCTCGACTGCCTGAAAGAGTTCACCGAGCCGACC
>CACXED010000403.1 GCA_902766575.1 uncultured Ruminococcus sp.
TCCTTTCCGGCTCTGCTCAGACGCCGTCCGAGAAGATATCGTGTTCGCACTCAACAGAGCTCTCGTCCGATTGATCGCCCCAGAAGCCGTACTGCTTCAGATAAAGGCTCACGAGCGAGGCGGTTGCTCCCGAATTGAGCGCGGCGTCCTCGAAGTAAGCTCCCGCGACTTCAAAATCCGACGGGAATTTGCGCTTGAGTCCGAGAAACTGGGAAACCGGTATCCCGGCGTAGCGGCAGAAGCCGGCGACGTTGGCGAAGATGGGCTTTTTCGGATCGCTGCGTTCGCGGCATTCCTCGATATAGCTGTTGATCGCGGAGAGCAGGCGTTTTCCTGATGTGAATTTCATTTTGTGGTCTTCAGCCTCCTTTGCTTTTGCTGATGGCAATATTATAGCACAGAGGAGCCGGTCGGCGCTCGTCAGGACACGCCGACTCATATCGTCCGAATAAATGAAAATCCGGGCGGAATTTTCAAATTTTCGGGTCACTATTCACATCCATGTAATAAATAAGCGATATAATATAGCCAAATGCAATTATTTTGAAAGGCGTACCAATGAATAAAAACAAGATCAGAATGATCGCCGCGCCGCTTATCGTCGGAGCGATGCTCATGACCGCGGGCTGCGGAGAGGTAAATCCGCTCAAATCCTCGTCGGCGGATAAAAAGACCGTGATGACTGTCGGCGGCGAAAAGGTGGCGTATCAGGAATACCGCTATTTCTGGATGAACAACAAGCGCGATCTCTACGGAGCCGACGCAGAGCTGACTCCCGAGCAGACCGAAAAGATAAAGCAGCTCGTCGAAACCAACGTCACCGACCGCCACGCGCTGCGGCTGCTCGCCGCGGAATACGGCGTTGAGCTCACCGACGAGGACAGAATGCGCGCCGACGCCTATGTCGACAGCTTCCGCACCGACTGCGGCGACGACGATACATATAAAGAGGCGCTGATCGAGCAGTATCTGAACGAGCCGCTTTTCATCGAGCTCACGTCGGATACGACGATAGCCTACGCGCTGCTTGACGAGATGGGCGCGCAGGGCGGGATCGACGTCAGCGACAAGGCCTACGAGGAAGCGCTGAGAAGCGACGAGGTGCTCTGCATCAAGGAGATCTACATAAATTATCCGAGCGCGGAATATAAGGACTGGGCGCTCAACCGGGCAAACGAGGCGCTCGAAAAGCTCAAAGCCGGAGAGAGCTTCGAGTCTCTGATGACAGAATATTCAAACTACAATCCGGATGATCTCCCGCCCGAGCACGGCTACTATACGATGGAGTACGACGCGATCGAGGAGGTCTGGAATGCGGCAAAATCGCTTAAAGAGGGCGAATACAGCGGAATAGTGGAGACGGCGTTCGGCTATCACATCGTGATGCGCGCGCCAAAGGATTATTCATATATGGACACTATCCGCGACGAGCTCTACGAGATCTTCCGGCAGTCGCGGTTTTATGAAAAGTTCTACGAATACCGCGCCGGTATCGAGGTCGATTACACGAGCTACGGAGAGAAGCTCGACCTTTCTGAAATAAGCTGACATCCGAAAGGACAAAATGCGAATTTTATCGCGCAAAGTCCTTGACAAACCCTGTACGATATGGTATAATAAATCGTATAGGGATATCGCCAAGCGGCAAGGCAAAGGACTTTGACTCCTTCACTCGCTGGTTCGAATCCAGCTATCCCTGCCATAAAAAAAGCACTTGAAAAAGTGCTTTTTTTAATGAAATTCGCCCTTGGCGAGTGGAATATGGCTTCGCCATGTGAAATAGCTCCGCTGTGAAATATTTGCTTTGCAAATGTGCAGGGCGAATTTCATTTCACATTGCGACGAGGGAGCAATATGTCACAATGTGCGTCAGCACATTATTTCACATTCGGCGTCAGCCGGATATTTCACTTGAAATACTACTTCTAATATCCACGGCAAACAATAATTGGGCATAAAGCTCGGCGTTACCAATCAGGCGATAGCAAAATGGGTGTCGGGTACAAGCACACGGACAAAGCATATCTTCGCCATATGCTGCAGGAACAGCTTTTCTTAGGTCTGATTGATGAGATCGACTGGTTGAAAGCTGAATCTTGACTTTACAAGATTAAATATGCTTTCCGTGGGATTTTTTGCAATTTCCCTTGACAAACGCTATATAGCTGTGGTATACTATTATAAGGATACGCTTTGATAAAAAACAGAGCGTCAGCCGAAACCAAACAGAACGGAGATGTAACTTCCATGGCAAGAATCAAGACCATAAAGACCCGCGATCTCTGCAAGAGCGCAAAGAACGGCGGATGCGGCGAGTGCCAGACCTCGTGCCAGTCTGCCTGCAAGACGAGCTGCGGCGTCGCTAATCAGAAGTGCGAGAATAAGAAGAAATAAGCTTCGCAAAAAACAGCCGCCGGCAAAGGGCGGCTGCTTTTGTGTCTGAATAAAAGGAGAAACCATAATGGTCCATCAGTATAAATTGAACGGCTACAATATCGTGCTCGATTCCTGCTCCTGCTCGATACACGTCGTCGACGACGTCGCGTACGATATGATCGGGCTTTACGATAAGCAGACTCCCGATGAAATCGTTGCCGCGATGAAAGCCAAATACCCCGAGCTCCCCGAGTCGGAGTTTCGCGAGTGCCTTGACGACATACAGAGCCTCGTCGACGCGGGGAAGCTCTACTCTCCCGATAATTTCGCCGACATCGCCGGAACCTTCAAGGAGCGCTCGGGCGACGTGATCAAGGCGCTCTGCCTGCACGTCGCGCACACCTGCAACCTGAACTGCGCCTACTGCTTCGCGAGCCAGGGCAAATATCACGGCGAGCGCGCTCTGATGAGCTTTGAAGTCGGAAAGCAGGCGCTCGATTTCCTGATGGATCACTCGGGCGAGCGCACAAACTTAGAGGTCGACTTCTTCGGCGGCGAGCCGCTGATGAACTTCGACGTAGTGAAGCAGCTCGTAGCCTACGCCCGCAGCGTCGAAAAAGAGCGCGGCAAGAACTTCCGTTTCACGCTGACGACTAACGGCATCCTCATCGACGACGACGTTATCGACTTCGCCAACCGCGAAATGAGCAATGTCGTTCTCTCGCTCGACGGACGGAAAGAGATCAACGACCGCACCCGCGTCGATTACGCCGGGAACGGCAGCTACGACCGCATAGTTCCGAAATTTCAGAAGTTAGTCAAAGCCCGCGGCGGCAAAAATTACTATATGCGCGGAACGTTCACTCACGCAAACCCCGATTTCACCAACGACGTGTTCCACATGGCCGACCTCGGCTTCACCGAGCTGAGCATGGAGCCGGTGGTCTGCGCTCCCGGCGATCCCGCCGCTCTGACTCCCGACGATATCGAAATCGTCAAGGAGCAGTACGAGATCCTCGCGAAGGATATGATTCGCCGCCGCCGCGACGGCAAGCCCATCACGTTCTACCACTACATGATCGACCTGACCGGCGGACCCTGCATCTATAAGCGAATTTCGGGCTGCGGCTCGGGAACCGAGTACATGGCGGTGACTCCGTGGGGCGATCTCTACCCCTGCCATCAGTTCGTCGGCGAGGAAAAATTCAAGCTCGGCGACGTATGGAACGGCGTTACGAACACGGCTCTGCGCGACGAGTTCCGCGCCTGCAACGTATACGCGCGCCCCGAATGCGCCGACTGCTGGGCGAAGCTCTACTGCTCGGGCGGCTGCGCGGCGAACGCATACCATGCCTCGGGCAGTATACGCGGCGTGTACAAAGCCGGATGCGAGCTGTTCAAGAAGCGCATCGAATGCGCGATTATGATGAAGGTCGCCGAGGACGAGGACGCGGAGAACGGCGAGGAATGAACACCCCGATAGCCGCTTTTCTCCGCGAATATGAGAAAAGTACGACTGTCCGGTTTCATATGCCGGGTCACAAGGGCAGGGCATATCTCGGCTGCGAGGAGCTTGACATCACCGAGATCAAGGGCGCGGACTCGCTCTATGAAGCGGACGGGATCATCGCCGAGAGCGAAGCCAACGCCTCGCGGCTGTTCGGCTCGGGAGCGACATTTTACTCGACCGAGGGCTCGAGCCAGTGCATACGCGCGATGCTCTATCTCTTGGTCATGAACCGACCGGAGGGCTCGAAGCCGCTGATCCTCGCAGCGAGAAATGTGCATAAATCCTTCATCTACGCAGCGGCGCTGATCGGCTTTGACGTGGAGTGGCTGCTGCCGGAAATTTCCGAGTCGATCTGCGGCTGCGAGGTCAGCCCTGACGCGCTCGACAGAAAGCTCTCGGAGCTCGACTGCATCCCGGCGGCGGTCTATGTCACAAGCCCGAATTACCTCGGCGGAATGACCGATATCCGGGCGCTCAGCGAGGTCTGCCGCAGGCATGGAACGCGGCTCGCGGTTGACAACGCCCACGGAGCCTATCTGCATTTTCTCGAAAAGCCGCTGCACCCGCTCGACCTCGGCGCGGATATCTGCTGCGACTCGGCGCACAAAACTCTGCCGGTGCTGACCGGCGGGGCATACCTGCACATCTCTAAAAATCTTCCCGATTCGTTCGCTTCACAGGCAAAGACCGCGCTTGAGCTTTTCGGCTCGACGAGCCCGTCCTATCTCATAATGGGCTCGCTCGACCTGTGCAATCGCTATCTTTCCGAAAATATCCGGCGCGAGCTGTCAAGCCGAATCGCGTTCATGAGCGGTATAAGAAAACGGCTTGAAAATAACGGCTGGATTCTCAGCGAAAGCGATCCGCTCCGGCTGACAATCCGCGCGCCGATGGGATTATCCGGAAAGGAGCTCGCCGATAGACTTCGCAGACAGGATATCGAGTGCGAGTACGCCGACGACGATTATCTCGTGCTGATGACGACGCCGCAGAATCCGGAATCGGACTTTGAGCGTCTGGTCGCCGCGCTCGGAGTGAATGACCTCATGACGCGGGAGCCTGAGCCGCTCCCGGTGGTTCGATCCGAGCAGGTTGTGTCGATACGTGAGGCGCTGTTCAGCCCCCATGAGACCATACCCGCCGATGAAGCGCTCGGACGGATCTGCGGCGCGCCGACCGTCTCCTGTCCGCCGGCGATACCGATAGCCGTCTCGGGCGAGCGTATCGGCAGGGAAGCGGTCGAGCTGTTTCTGCGATACAGAGTAGCGTCGGTCGACGTGCTTAAATAACACCGTCGGGCGAATTATTACATTTTTCATGTAATAAATGTTGAAAAACCTATTGAAATTTTTCCCGAATACTGATATAATTATGATGTATCAAAAAGGCGCGGCTCGCGCCCGGAAAGGTTAGGTAAATACGATCATGGATAAAGTCCGTTACGGCATTATCGGCTACGGAAACATGGGCTCCGGCCACTGCAGAACGCTCGCGGAGGGCAAGGTCAAGAACGCTGAGCTCACCGCTATCTGCGATAACAATCCCAAAAAGCTCGAGGCGGCAAGGGAAAAGTACCCCAACGTCGCTCTCTTTGATAACCACATGGATATGCTCAAGTCGGGTCTTATCGACGCGGTGGAGATCGCTACTCCCCACTACTTCCATCCGCCGATGGCAATCGACGCTTTCAGGCTCGGCATCAACGTCATCTCCGAAAAGCCCGCGGGCGTCTACACCAAGGCGGTCGAGGAAATGATGGCGGCCGCAAAGGAGAGCGGCAAGGCGTTCGGCATGATGTTCAACCAGCGCACCAACCCGATGTATCAGAAGATGCGCGAAATGGTTCAGGGCGGCGAGATCGGCAAGCCCTACCGCTGCGTATGGATCATCACCGACTGGTTCAGAACCCAGTCCTACTACGATTCTGGCGACTGGCGCGCTACCTGGGACGGAGAGGGCGGCGGCGTCCTGATGAATCAGTGCCCGCATCAGCTCGACCTCTGGCAGTGGATCTTCGGTATGCCCAAGAGAATCCACGCTTTCTGCCATGAGGGACTCTATCATAACATCGAGGTCGAGGACGACGTCACCGCTTACGCCGAGTACGAAAACGGCGCGTCGGCGGTATTCATCACGACCACCGGCGAAACTCCCGGTACGAACCGTCTCGAGATCACCGGCACCAAGGGCAAGCTCGTCGCAGAGGGCAGAACGCTCACCTTCTGGAAGAACGAGGTAGACGGTCAGGAATGGCTCGAGACCGCAAAGGACGGCTTCGGAAAGCCCAAGTGCGAAAAGATCACCTTCGAGTTCGAAAATGCCGGCGCTCAGCATCAGGGCATATTCCAGAACTTCACCGATCATCTTGTGGACGGCGCGCCGCTGCTCGCGTCGGGCTATGAGGGGATCAACGGACTTTCGATCTGCAACGCGATGATGCTCTCGTCGTGGAAGAACGACTGGGTCGACCTGCCTATCGACGCGGACGAGTTCTATGCCGAGCTCAAGAAGCGCATCGACGGCTGCAAGGGCAGAGCAAAGAAGCAGGTCAATGAGACCATCGCCGATCTTTCCGACACCTACACTTCAAAATAATGAGATTTCAATACTTAGGAACTGCCGCGGCGGAGGGCATACCCGCCCTCTGGTGCGAGTGCGAGAACTGCCGCCGTTCGCGCGAGATCGGCGGCAGAGCGCTCCGGACGCGCTCTCAGGCGATAATCGATGGCAAGCTCCTCGTCGACTTCCCGGCGGACACCTACTCGCACATACTGAAAAACAAAATCGACCTTTTGAACGTCCGCAACGTGCTGATAACGCACAGCCATTCGGATCACCTCTACCCGACCGATATCGAAATGCTCGCGCCGGGCTTCTCGCACGTTCCGGAGGGCTATCACATGAGCTTCTACGGCTCGGATAAGGTAGGCGAGGCTGTCGAGGCAAAGCTTGGTTCGCTGCATGGGCTCGCTTCTTTTTGCGAGGTCAGACCCTTTGAGACCTTCAAAGCCGGCGGCTACACCGTGACGGCGCTGCCCGGAGTTCACGACAATAAAGCCGGACCGCTGATCTATATGATTTCGGACGGCGACGCGACGATTCTCTACGCCCACGACACGCACTTTTTCTGCGACGAGGTCTGGGAGTATTTCGAAAGCACCAAGCCGCGCTTCGATTTCGTCTCGCTCGACTGTACGAACGCGCTGACGCCGCTGACCTATATCGGTCACATGAGCGCGGAGGAGAATAAGCTCATCCGCGAGCGTTTTCTCGCCGAGGGCTATACCGACGAAAGGACGATCTTCGCGGCGAACCATTTCTCGCACAACGGAGAGGGCGTAGTCTACGACGACTACGTCAGAACGGCGGCAAAGGACGGCTTCATCGTCTCCTACGACGGAATGGTTATTGATATAAAATAAGGAGATAATTAACATGAACACTAAAATACCCGGACTCGGAATCGCGCATTTAGCGCTCAAGGCGAGCGATTTTGAAAAATCCCTCGCGTTCTACCGCGACGGACTCGGAATGACTCCGTATCTCAGCTGGGGCGATCCCGGCAAGCGGATCCAGATGCTCAAATTCGGCGACGGAGCGGGCATCCTCGAGCTTTTCGAAGCTCCGACCGAGCAGCTCCCCGACATGGGACGCTACGTTCACTTCGCCTACTCGGTCGAGAACGTCGAAAAGGCATACGAGACCGCGCTCGCAGCCGGAGCCAAGCCGCTGACTCCGCCGAAATCTGTGCCGCTCAACTCCGAGCCGAGACGCGTAACGCTCAACATCGCGTTCGTACTCGGTCCCGACAACGAGCAGATCGAGTTTTTCAAGGAGGTCTGAGCATGGTCGCAACTACGGTAATCGTCCACGTCAAGCCCGAGTTTGTCGAGGACTTCAAGAAAATCTCGCTCTACAATCACGAAAATTCGAGAAAGGAGCCGGGAAACGTCCGTTTCGACGTGCTCCAGTCGAACGACGATCCGACCTACTTCACGCTTTACGAGGTCTACGACTCTCCCGAAGCGGTAAAAGCGCACAAGGAGACCGAGCACTACAAGAAGTGGCGCGAAACGGTCGAGCCCTACATGGCTTGCAAGCGCGTCGGAATCCCGCACACTCCGGTCGCATTTGACTGAAAAATATTAACAAGAGTATGACGCTTTTGGAAAAAAGCGCCATACTCTTGCCATGTAAGCGCTATATAATATTTATAATATATTGATATACAATCATTTATTATGGTTACATTGTTACTTATAGTCATTTACATTGCGTTCATCGGGCTGGGGATTCCGGATTCGGTTTTTGGAACTGCCTGGCCGACGCTTTACCGTGATCTCGGGCTTCCCGTCTCGCTTGGCGGGTTTATTTCGATGGTCACCTGCATCTGCACGATAATTTCGAGCTTAAACTCTGCAAAACTGATCTGCCGGTTCGGAACAGGTAAAGTGACGGCGGTCAGCACGGCGATGACAGCCGTTTCGCTGCTGATCTATTCCTTTTCGCAGAACGCGGTCTGGCTCTTTTTGCTCTCAATTCCGCTCGGGCTCGGAGCCGGAGCGATCGATTCCGGACTGAATAATTTCGTCGCTCTGCATTTTGACGGGCGCGTAATGAGCTTTCTGCACTGTTTTTATGGCGTCGGGATCGCGGTCAGCCCATATCTGATGTCATTTTCGCTTGCCGACGGAAACTGGCGAGGCGGTTATAGGATAGCCTGCGCGGTTCAGTTTGCCATAACCGCTGTGATGTTCATCGCGCTGCCGCTATGGAAGCAATTTATAAACACAAATAATTCGAATGAAGAAACGGTTCAGAGCAAAGCGCTGACTTTCCGAGAGATCGTTACAAAACGCGGCTACATAGTTTCTGCACTTGCATTCGTCTTTTCCTGCGCGGTTGAGGGAATCTGCAACCAGTGGGCGAACACATTTTTGGTGGATTCGCGAGATTTTTCTGCGGATACGGCGGCAAGAATCGTCACATTTTACTATGTCGGCATGGCGCTCGGGCGCTTTTTGTCCGGTATCGCGGCGAAGAAGTTCAGTCCGTGGCAGATCATTGGGGCTGGTTGCTGCGCGCTGATTCCGGCGAGCCTTTTGCTGAATTTTTCACGTGGCAGCCTTTTAGTCGGGCTCGGTCTCTTTTGCGTCGGACTCGGAAACGGTCCGGTTTTCCCGAATTTGGTGCATTTAACGCCGCGAAGCTACGGTGCGGAAAACTCTCAGGCAATGATGGGAGCTCAAATGGCAGCTGCTTACGACGGAGCGATGGTGTTTCCACCGATGTTCGGAGCTCTCGTCGGAGTGGATTTATTCCCGGCTTTTCAGAGTGTGCTGTTCATTTTGATAGCTGCAATGGTGCTTATTTACCACGCCAAGTGCACAAAAACCCGAAACTGAAAAAAGCGGCTTTGTGCCGCTTTTTTCAACCGAATCAGCAGTTGCTCACAAAATCCGCAATTATACTTCCGAAAATCGGTTTGTTATTATATTCGCAATGTGAAAATCCGTTCATATACTCAAAGCGCAGCCGGTCTTTTGGGTATCCGAAGTGCCTGAGCGTCGCGTCGAGGAGCTTCAGCTGTTCAAGGCGGCAGGGCATATCGTTGCTCGCGGCGAGATTCAGTATGTACGGCAGCTTGCCATCCGCGCGGACAGGCTTGAAATCCTCGGAGATATGATAGAGCGGCGCGGCTTCGTCGATTCTGACAAGCCGCGTGTCAAGCCCGCGCTCGCGGAGAATATTGAAATGTGTCGTCGGCTGTCCGGCGTCGAGCAGCCATCCGTCAAACTTCAGTGGATCGAGCCCATACCGCCCGAGATAGCTTTTGTCAAACAGCAGCATCATCGAAAGATAAGCTCTGGCCGATGAGCCGCCGATAATAATTTTTGTGAAATTATTGTAATCTGTCAGAAACGCTATCGCCTTTGCACAATCCTCAATAAAGTCCGGAAATTTCGCGGCAGGGTACATCCTGTAGTCGAGCGAGGCTGTTGAAATGCCGTTAGCCTGCAAGTTAATGAAAAGGTCGGCATTGTCTTTTCGGGAGCCTGCTTCAAGACCGCCGCCGTGAATGTACACAAAAAGCGGCGATCCGTCGGTTACTGCCGGGTAAAGGTCAAGCTTCAGTCTATATTCTTCATCGTAGGTGAGCTCAAGCATTTATCTGTCCTCTCTGAAATAGGGCTGACCGAGAGCTGCGGGCGGCTGATACTCGCGCTTTTTGCGCAGGGTGATGATTATCAGCACGACAATTGTCATTATATACGGTATCATGTCGAGGAACTGCGACGCTATCGAGATCTCGTGTCCGAAGAACGGGATCGAGAGATTCTGAATCTTGAGCCCGAGCGCGCGCATCGCTCCGAACAGATACGCTCCGAAAATCGCCTTGAGCGGATCCCAGGTCGCGAAAATGACGAGCGCTACGGCTATCCATCCGGTGCCGGCGGTCATCTCGTCCTGCCAGCGCGGAACGAAAACCAGCGACATATAAGCTCCGCCAAGCCCGCAGAGGAAGCCTCCGAGGCAGATGTGGATATACTTGTACGCCGTGATGTTGATTCCCGAGGCGTCAGCAGCGCCGGGATTCTCGCCGATCATGCGCATACAGAGTCCCGGCTTTGTGTGCTTCATGTAGACGCTGAGCATTATCGCGAGGGCGATTGAGATATAGACGTAAATGCTCTGGACAAAGAACATATTTCCGAGCACCGGTATCTTCGA
>CACXED010000404.1 GCA_902766575.1 uncultured Ruminococcus sp.
GGACACTATACAGGGGGCGATGGAGCTTGAGTGCGAGCTGGTTTCTCGCGGATATTATCTCGGACACGGCTATCCGAAGCTGCCTGATATGGACAAAATCAGCCGCGACGCGATCGACGAGTGGCTGCTGCTTTTCCAGCTCGATACGGTCAGCGACGGGGATTTTGAGCTGATGTTCGGCGATTGCGGACGGAGCTATTTCTTCATAAGACGTGAGGATCTTGCCGCCCGCCGCTTTGACCGGGTGTGGATGATACTCCAGTGCGGTTAAGATAACGTGCGTTGCAATATATTTAGCAACAGCAGTTATCAAACGTCCGACACATAATTGCGAAAGGTTGAATTTACAATGAAGCTCGCCATAATTATGCCGCCGATCCATCCGATGCCGCCGATCAACGGCGCCGGGCTCGAACGGATGATCGACATTTTTCTGCACGCTAACGAGCAGGCCGCCGATCCGATCGAGATCACGGTCTTTTCGCGCTCCGACAGCCGTGCCGCCGAACTCGCTGGCAGCTTTCTTCACAGCACATTTGTCTATCTCGACGTCACGCGCTCGGAGCCGCGCTCAAATCGCGTAAAATGCTGGCTTGCGGAGCGGTTTGGCGGCGAGGCGATGCGTTACGATTACTGTCGCGAACTGAAAAAGGCGCTCAGTCAAAGAGAATTTGACGAGATACTTCTCGCCGACTGCTTTGAATATGCAACAGCTGTTGCAAAAACCACCCGCAAGCTGCCGCTTCTTTACGCCAGAGGAATATTTTTTGGAGAGGAGCATCCAAACGCGGCGAAAAAATTCAGATATATCAGCCGATTTATCTTTTCAAGCGAATTTTTGAAGAACAAGGCGATCAAGGCAGGCGTTCCGGAAAAGCGGTCGGAGATCCTGCGCGACTGCGTAGACACCGCAATGTTCGACGCGGAAAGATTCACATCGATTCGTGCGGAAAAACGCGCCAAATATGGGCTTTCCGACGACGACGTCCTGCTCGTTTTCGTCGGCAGAGTCGTGCCGGACAAGGGCGTGATCGAGCTTGTCAAGGCGGTCGCGCAGTCATCGTGGAACCGATCAAAGCTAAGGCTGCTGATTGTCGGCTCGGCTCAGCCCGGCGAGGATGTCCGCGACGAATACCGCGAAATGATCGAGAACGCCGCGCCTGAGGGGAAGATAATTTTCATCGGAAGCGTCAAGCCTACCTCGACCGCGCGCTTCATCGCGCGGGCTGATATCGCCGTCGTACCGTCGGTCGGAGACGAGACGGCGGGCCTGGCAGTGCTCGAGCCGATGTCGATCGGCATCCCGATAATAACCTCCGACTCGGGTGCGCTCAGCGAGTATTCAGCCAAAGCCGGAGACGGCTGCAAAATTGTGAAGCGCGGGCTGGGATATGTGACGTCGCTCGCGAAGGCGATAGATTCGACGGCGGAAAGGCTTGCGAACGATCCTCAGTGGAGGGATAAGGTCTCCTCGGAGCTGCGGGAAGCTGCGCGTGATTATGACAGCTCGAGATTTTACGATCGCTTTCGCGAACAGCTTGACAAATAGCAACAAGCGTTGCATAACAATAATAACCAAATAATATCAGACATATAATTGCGAAAACTGTTGACAAACGGCGCATAACATGATATAATAATGACAAAAAAATACCATACGGGAGAAATTTATGCTTAAAATCTCAACGACAATACCGTTCACGGTCAGAGTGAACTCCGCGGACATCGGCGACGGATCATGGAAGCTCGTTTCGGAAAACCGCTACGAGTGCGCGGCGGTCGGACTTCGCGTCGACGTAAAGGTCGACAGCTTTGACGGCACCGGAGCGGTCAGGCAGGTGAACACCATCACGAATATCGGCTCTGAAAAGGTGCTGCTGAGCGGTTTTTCGTCGGCTAAGATACGTACCGCCAAGGGACTCATCGGAGTCGACCGCAACCGCTGGCAGGCGGAGGGTCAGTGGCAGTTCTTCACTCCGGCTCAGTGCGGACTAATCCCGGCGTCGGTACACGGTTGGGAAACCGAGACCTATCGCATCGACTCGGTCGGAAGCTGGTCGACCGGAGAGTTCTATCCGCTGACTATGGTCGTCGCCGACGGCGCCACATACTACATGGAGCTCGAGGGCGCGCACAACTGGATGCTGAAGCACACGGTCATGCGCGGCACGGACGAGCCGATATACTCGCTTGAGGGAACATCGTCGAACGAGGAAAACGGCGGCTGGACGCTGACCCTCGCGCCCGGAGAGAGCTACACGTCTCAGCCTGCGGTATACGGAGTTGTGGACGGAGGCTTTGAGGAAGCGGCTCGCGAGTTGGTCAACTACAAGCGCGCGGTCTCGCTGACCTCCTTTGATAACGACGTTATCCCCGTGGTTTTCAACGACTACATGAACTGCCTGTGGGGACAGCCCTCCGACGAGAAGCTGATACCTCTCATCGACGCTGCGGCTTCGGTCGGCTGCGAGTATTTCTGCATCGACGCGGGATGGCACAAGAACGCAAACGGCCGGCTCGGAGCTGCCGGTGACTGGATAGTCGCCAACGAGCGCTTCGGAGAAGGCGGACTGCAGAAGATATTCGACCACATGATCGAGAAAGGGCTCAAGCCCGGCGTCTGGTTCGAGCTCGATACCGTAAATCCCGACGCAGCAGCGGCTAAGCTCGGCGAGGACTGCCTGCTCGAGCGCTACGGACAGCCTATACCGCGCTATTTCTTCAACTTCCGGAACGAAAAGGTCAGACAGCACCTCGCAAGCCGCATCGATGAGCTCTATTCGATGGGTGTGCGCTACATAAAGAACGATTACAACAAGACCACCGGAATCGGCTGCGACAACGGCGGCGTTTCTCCGGCTGAGGGATTGATACGCAACTACGAGGCATTCTCGGAGTTCATCGACTCTGTGCGTGCAAAGCATCCCGATCTGATCATCGAGAACTGCGGAAGCGGCGCCTGCCGGGCTGAAAACGGCACTCTCAAGCATTTCCATCTCCAGAGCACCAGCGATCAGGAGTATTATTATAACTATCCGTCGATAATTTCCGGCTCGATGGCGCAGTATCCGCCGGAAAAGGCAGGGATCTGGTCGTATCCCTATCCGCGGCTCTACGACGAGCGCAATGATAAGATAGACCTCTCCGAGTTCCGCGCGCGCTTTGCCGACGGCGAGGAGACTATCTTCAACATGGTGAACGGTCTGTGCGGCGCTCTCTATCAGTCGGGACGCATCGACTGCGCCGACGAGTATAATCTCTCGCTGATCCGGGAGGGAATAGCTTCATTCAAGAAAATGCGCGGCGATATCGTAAAATCCCGTCCGATACTCCCGAACGGCACATTCCTGATCGGCGACCGCCTCATCGCGTCGGCGGGACTGATGACCGGGGACGGCTCGAGAGCTTACCTTGCTGTCTGGAGGATCGGCGCCGATTCCGATACGGCTGAGATCGACCTTGGTAGATACGGCTTCACAAAGGCGTCGGCATGGTATCCCGAAAAGACCGAATGTGACTTTGCGGACGGTATTCTTAAGGTCAAGCTCCCGAAGGAATTTTCCGCGCGAATGGTACTGCTCGAAAAATAAAATTTCGTCAGCGAAGGCTCGGCTTTCGCTGACGATCATTTTTTTCGCGTTTTGTCACGATGCAGAAAAATCCCGCGGGCAGCGCTCGCGGGATTTTTGATTTGATAATGAACTGAGCTCAGTCCTTCTTTTCCTCAATGACTTCGCTCTCGGGAACGACGTGAGCGACCAGACCCTTACCGCCCTTGTTGTTTTTGGGCTCGGGGAGGAGGAGGTTCAGGAGAATTCCGGCGATGATACCGAGACCGATACCGCTGAAGCTGAACTCGCGTCCGCCGATGACCGCGCCGCCCATTGCGAGGACGAGCATCACGGCTGCGATGCAGAGGTTGCGGTTCTTGGTGAAGTCGACGTGCTCCTCAACGAGGGTTCTGAGACCGACCGAGGAGATCATACCGTAGAGGACGATGCAGGCTCCGCCGAGCACGCAGTTCGGGACGGTCTCAACAACTCCGATCGCCTTTCCGAGGAAGGAGATGACGATGGCTATCAGCGCTGCGACGCGGAGAGTAACGGGATTGTAGTTGCCGATAGCGGCGAGAACTGCGGTGTTCTCGGAGTAGGTAGTGTTGGCGGGACCGCCGAAGATTCCGGCAACGAGAGTTGCAAGTCCGTCGCCGAGCATGGTTCTGTGGAGACCGGGATCCTTTGCAAAGTCGCGTCCGACGACCGCGCCGTTGGCGTAGACGTCTCCGACGTGCTCAACGCAGGTGACGATCGAGATGGGAGCGATGATGCTTATCGCTCTGAGATTGAAGCTCGGGAATACGAAGTGCGGGACCTCGAACCAAGCGTGCTCAGAGACCTTCTGGAGGTTCATGATGCCCTCGGGAGCGATTCCGGTGAGCGTGAGGATCAGCGTGAGAACATATCCGACGCCGAGGGAGATAACGATCGAGGACATCTTGACCATGCCCTTGCCGTAGCTCGAGAGGATAATTGCAGTGAGGAGCGTTACCAGCGCGAGTATCCAGCTCCAGTAATAACCGGCGGAGAAAAGCTCAAAGCCGTTGTTGTACTGGATGTTGTTGATAGCGGCGCTCGCGAGGTTGAGTCCGATTATCGCGATGCCGACGCCGCGCACGACGGGCGGAAAGAGCTTGTCAATGAACTTGGAGCCAAAGAGCTTGATGAGAAGCGCGAGGACGACATAAATCGCTCCGGCGGCGATGATTCCGCCCATAGCCGCGGAGGTCTGTTCCGCCTTGGTAGCGCCGAACTCGGGATTGCCGATGACCGCCTGGAGCGCCGCGATGAACGCAAAGGAGCTTCCGAGGAAGGTGGGCATCTTACCGCCGGTGCAGAGATGGAAGATGATAGTTCCGACGCCCGCCATGCAGAGAGCCACTCCGACGTCAAGACCGGTGAGCAGGGGAACTAGGATGGTCGCGCAGGACATTGCGAAAGCGTGCTGGAGACCGAGCGTAAAGGTCTTGAGCACGCCGTTCTTCGGGTAGTCCTTTGAACCGGGGAAGAATAAGAGGTTGAGCTTGGAAAGTATATTCACTGTTTTTCCTCCTGTGATGTCAGTTTCGCGATATGACGCTAAACCGCAAAATTTTTTATATTATACCACGTTGAGACGTTCTTGTAAATAGGCAAGAAATACAAAGTTGTTCACAGATTTTTCGCTATTTATTGACACGCTTTACTTGATTGTTAATTTACAATTTACAATTAGCGATTATTCACAATTTATTGTCGAAATATTCATGCCTGCCTA
>CACXED010000405.1 GCA_902766575.1 uncultured Ruminococcus sp.
CGATCCATGCCGAGCTTCAGCAGCAGCGCGGCGAGAACGAAAGCGGCTCCGCTCACATCCACAAATCCGAGCATCACGCAGTAGAGCAGCATCGGAGTAAACAGCAGCACCGCCGTCGACACGATTATGTTATGCCGCGCATACCGCTTCGCCATATACCAGATCAGTATGCAGACCGGAAGATATCCGAAATTCGCTATCGCCGCCAGAAACACATAGCGCGACGGCCCGAAAAGCCGCGCGAAAATTATCGCCGGAATTATGATAATATAGTTGTAGTCCAGCGTCAGAACCGAATCGAAAATTACCTCGAGCAGCCTTATCGTTCCCTCAGTCCGCCAAAGCTCGGCAAGCTCACGGGACACCGTCCAATATCCGGCGTTGTCCCAGTAATAAATCGTCGAGCTGCGCTTTGCGTAGACAAGGACGAGCAGATTGACTATAACCGCGACTGCCGCGAGAAAGCAGATATCTCCCCGGGTGATCGAGCGCAGAAGCGGCTTCATGCCCGCAAAAACTCCCCTGAGCGCCGCAAATGCGATCAGCGCAAAGCCGCCGAGCAGCAGTCCTCCGCCGAGCAGATACAGTATTTCTGTCATGCCGCTCATGCCGACGTCCGAGCCCTCGAGCGCGCGGACAGTCAGATATTCCCGCCAGAGGAACACCGCTCCGACGCTGACCGCCGTGACGATCAGATCGGCATACAGCGGCAGACCGATATAGCCTTTCAGCCGTTCAGCCCTCGGAGCGAGCAGAAACGCCGCAGCGGCAAGCCCGCCTATAAACACCATGAGCGCCCACATCGGCAGCTCGGTGCCCCACGCCTGAATCAGAAAGGCCTTGCATTTTATCGCGAGAAAGATGCCTATCAATCCGCCCGCCAAAGCCGATACAGCAGAAGCTGCCGTCCGCATTGCGAAACGAGCTGTCGGCTTCATGATACCGTACCTTCGAGATCAAATCGCACACGGATGTCCTCTATCAGCCTATTGTCAAATCTGCGGCGTTCGTTCGGATACAGCCGGGCGCGATATGAGCTGCCATTCGCATTAAGCTCGACCTCGACAGATTCGGGTTCCATTGCGGCTACCGAGACGATATTGCAGTCGATATCGGTCGTGACCCGCACGCCGCAGGTGATCGAGAACATCTCAACGCCGTCCTTTAATACGCGCGCGACGCCATTTTCACGGACGAGCGCGTAGGTATGACCGAACAGGAGCTGCTCATAGCGGCTGTCAAAGCTCTCAGCCGAGCAGGAGAAGATCAGCTCGCCCTTGACATAATCAACGCCGTAGAGATATGTGATGTATTCGAGCGCCGCCAGCAGGGTAGGCCCATAGCCGTCCTCGCCCGGAGCGGCTGAACCGTCGGCGGGATTGTACTGCTGTACATATTTGTCGCAGCGGGCCAGATTATCGAGCCACTTGCGTCCGATTATCGTCGCTTCGGCGTGATGACCGTATCCGAGCAGCGCGTCGACCGAGCGCTGAACCGACAGTCCCTCCACCGGCCCCGACCAGGAATTGTCGAGCACGTCGCCGTTCATATATTCGCGCACCAGCGCAGCCGTCTCGGGCGTGAAATTGTTGTAATCCTCGTTCACATAGAACAGCGGGTCGTTCGCGGCGAGGTTCGGCAGCGGCAGAGGAGTGAAGAACTCGTCCTTATCGAGCAGATGATATCTGATGAAATCGTCGGCCATATCCTGCGTGAACAGACCGTGATACATACATTTCAGATTCTCGAGGGTCAGCGTATACAGCATTTTATTGTCGCAGTCGCGGTCGTAGACAGCCTTTTTTTCATCGTCCCACAGATATTCCCGAACCCGCTTCTGAACCTCGGCAGCGGCTGCGCGCCAGTAATCGCCCTCGCCGTTGCCGAGAATGTCCGAGATCTCAGCCAGCGCCGCGCGGTGGGAATAGGAATAAGCCATGTATTCGGCCGATTCAAAGGGCAGCTTTCCGCGTCCGACCGGCGGCTCCTCGCCGCACCATGCGCCGTACTGGGTTGAATAGATTTTGTTCGCCAGAAGACGGGTATTGTTGTCGTCGCCGGTGTCCCAGACGCACCAGCTCTCGAGACAGCCGTCGCCGTCGGAGTCGCGGTAAGTCCACAGATATTCGTCAAAATCCTTAAGCGAATCGTAAAGAAGCCGCAGATAATTCCTGTCCTCGCCGATGAACCAGTACATACGCAGCGCCGAGCGGGTAAAGAAATCTCCCTGCATCCAGTCCCAGTGTGTGGTCATCCCCTGATAAGGCTCGCGATAGGTGATCATACCCGGCATACGCCCGTCCCGCCGCTGATACTGCATGAAAATCAGCTGATTGTTGAGCGCGACCTCCATGTCGCGGGTCGCGTACATCTCGCCGCCCATAGGCTGAGTTTCGAGCCATACGCCGTCATATTTAGCGCCCTCGCGCATGACCCTGCGGTCTCCGAAGCGTTTGATATTCGGCTTTGCCAGCTCCTCGCAGCGGTCGAAAACCCGCTTGCGTCCGGCATTATCGCAGCAGAAGCGCACTCCGGTCGGAGTAATATTGTAATCCTTTGCAAGAAATCCCTTTGACATATCGTCCCTCCGATAAATACTCTTTTATTATTAAATTATACATTAAGCGACGTTATTTGTCAAGGGCAATACAGGAAAAACGCATCTGATCCGTCAAAGGAGCCGGGAGTAAAGCAAACCGGTCAGCCTGCTTGTCTCAGGATCTCCAAAAGAAAATACTTTTTGAACTTTTTCGACAGCCGCTTGATTTTATTGAGTCACCATATTATAATAATATAATGAATACAGGTGATCGCAGATCGCTGTTTATTGCCTTAGCCTTTCGGAAATTTGAGCGGAAAAAGAGGAAAGCATAGTATGATAGACAAACTGATCGCATTTATCGAATTTGTGCTGAGCTTTATCGGGAGACTCTGGAACCCGGTCTGGCAGTTCATACTTGGCTTCAAGCTGGATTTCCTGATAATTCTCGGCGGGATTGTCGTGATGTTCGCGCTCGGGATAGCGCTGCTCGTTCATCAGCTTCGCCACTCGCGGGACGCCTATAAACGCTTTGAGCAGATGATAGGCAGGATACCGACCGGAATGTTCTACTGCGTCATAATCTCAAAGGTCTTTTATCCGCTGATTGTCGCATGGTACGGATTTCTGCTCACGACCAGCGGCGCGTTCAGTTCCAAACAGTACACATTCTTCAACTTTACCGAGTGGTCAAAGATGGAGAAGATCTTGGTGGTGATCGGTGTGCTCGAGTTCCTGTTCGGCTCGCTGATGTGCGTGATACGGTTCAAGCCGCTGCGGCTGCTGCGCTACTTGATCTACACCTTTGACTGCGCTCTGATCGGATATGCTATAGGACGTATTCTTATCATCTTATTAAACACCATCGGAGAGAACTTCCTCGGATCGCTGCTCGTACTCGGGATTTATTACATCCTGTATGTCGGACTGCCGTGGATCATGATAATTACCACCTTCGCTCCGGTGTACAGCGCGATCGCCCTGATCCTCTGTCCTATTTTCGGCTTCATAAAGGGCTTCAGGTTTGATCTGGAGATGCCGGACGGAAATGTCTACACTGTCAATTTTCTGCTGCTGATCAGCGATATGCTGCTCCCCTGACCGCGGAGTAAACGCTGAGGAAAAATATTATAAAACCCGCAGACAGGAGCCCAAGAGGCTTACTGTCCGCGGGTTTTTATTGAAATCCGGCTGAATATGAATATAATGCTGCCTTGTTCGCTCTGTTCTCAGTTTCCCGAAGCGTCTCCGAACACGTGCAGATAATAATCCTCCAGCGTCGGAGATACAATTCTCGCCCGAGCTGTCGGCATCGCGTCCGACCGCACACGCAGCAGCACCTCTCC
>CACXED010000406.1 GCA_902766575.1 uncultured Ruminococcus sp.
ATGAATACGAGTGCAAGACCTGTCCCACCTGCGGCTCCTGCTCGGGAATGTACACCGCGAACTCGATGAACTGCCTGACCGAGGCGCTCGGAATGGGTCTTCGCGGCAACGGAACCATCCCCGCGGTCTATTCCGCTCGTATCGAGCTCGCAAAGCACGCCGGAATGGCGGTAATGGAGCTTGTCAGACGCAATATCCGTCCGCGCGACATAATGACCGAGGACGCGATAATGAACGCGCTGACCGTCGATATGGCGCTCGGCTGCTCGACCAACAGTATGCTCCACCTGCCCGCGATCGCTCACGAGTGCGGCATCGAGATCAATCTCGACATCGCGAACCGCATCAGCCAGCGCACTCCGAACCTCTGCCATCTCGCTCCCGCCGGAAGAACCTACGTCGAGGAGCTCGACGAGGCGGGCGGAGTTTACGCCGTTATGCACGAGCTCGACAAGAAGGGGCTCATCAACACCGGCTGCATGACCGTCACCGGCAAGACGGTCGGCGAGAACATCAAGGGCTGCGAAAATCTCAACCACGACGTTATCCGTCCCATCGAGAATCCTTTCAGCGAGACCGGCGGAATCGCGGTGCTGAGAGGAAATCTCGCGCCCGAGGGAAGCGTCGTCAAGCGTTCGGCAGTCGCTCCCGAGATGCTCGTCCACGAGGGTCCCGCGAGAGTCTTTGACTGCGAGGAGGACGCTCAGGCTGCCATCAACGCCGGGAAGATCGTCGCCGGAGACGTGGTCGTCATCCGCTACGAGGGTCCCAAGGGCGGTCCTGGTATGCGCGAGATGCTCAATCCCACGTCGGCAATCATGGGCATGGGACTCGGCAGCAGCGTCGCTCTGATCACCGACGGACGCTTCAGCGGCGCGACCAGAGGCGCCTGCGTCGGTCACATCACTCCCGAAGCGGCTTCGGGCGGTCTCATCGGCGTTGTCGAGGAGGGCGACATCATCAGCATCAACATTCCCGAGAACAAAATCGAGCTCAAGGTCGACGAGAAGATCCTCGCCGAGCGCATGAAGAATTTCGTGCCGAAGAAGAAAGAGCTCAGCGGATATCTCAAGCGCTACGCCGCAATGGTTTCGGGCGGCGCTTACGGAGCGATTCTTAACTGATATGGCAAAATTAGAGGACTTACAGATACGACTTACCACGCTGACCGTTTTCCGGGCGTTCCATAAGGATCCGGTCGTCGCGAGCCTGATGAAATATCTTGAAACTCCGACGCCGGGGCTCTACGCCGGCTTCGTCTCGGAGCTTTACAGCGCGAACGGCGGAAACATCAGCAGATATATCAAGGAAATCTGCGGCAACAGCGAGAACGTCTACGTCAGAACTGTCGGAAAGGGCGAGACTGTCCCCGACTGCATGGCTGCCGCTCTGAACCGAGAGCTGGAAACGCTCCAGCTCGTCGCCGATCTGAGCGCAGAGGAGCTTCGCGAGCCGCTCGGCTGCGAGAGCTTTCTGCCCGGCTTTGACAGCGAGAAGATAGACCTCGCCGCGTACTACATCCACAGAACCGAGAACATCGGAAAATACGGGTACGGAGTCTACGCTAAGAACCGTATGTTCTATGTCGACGACGACGGCTGCATCGTTCCGGTTCACAATCCCGACCGAACCGAGCTGTCCGATCTCATCGACTACGAGCGCGAGCGCCAGATAATCATCGACAACACCAAGGCTCTGCTCGACGGCAAGCCTGCCGCGAACATCCTGCTGACCGGCGACGCCGGAACGGGCAAATCCTCAACAGTCAAGGCAGTCACGAACGCTCTATGGAGCGAGGGACTGCGCATAATCGAGGTCAGAAAGGATCAGCTCCACGCGATACCTAAGATACTCGACGAGCTGTCGGTCAACCCGCTGAAGTTCATACTGTTCATCGACGACCTCTCGTTTCTCAAGGACGACGACAATTTCAACGCGCTCAAGGCTGTGCTCGAGGGCGCGGTGACGGCTAAATCCGCCAACGTCGTGATCTACGCCACCAGCAACCGCCGCCA
>CACXED010000407.1 GCA_902766575.1 uncultured Ruminococcus sp.
ATAAGCTGAATAAATCGGGTTTTCGCAGAAAAAAGGCTTGAATCTATGGGCTTTTTTCTGCGAAAACAACCTTAAATCAGCGTTTCCATAAATGCCGCGTATATCTTGCAATTTTCCGATTTGTGTGCTATAATATCTATAGCGATATTGGCTGACCAATACTCCATCGCGTCTGCCGAGGTGAAATGAAATGCTGAAGAAATCGCTTCTTGACGGAGCTGTTGCCGGAGCGGCTGCGGCGGCTGCCGAGGGACTTATCTGTACGCTTCTTATAAAGAATATCGGAGCTCTGCTGAACGCCGCCGGACAGAGCGGAGCGGCTGAGATATTCTCCGCGCTTGGCAGAGCGGAGCTTGCGTGGTCTCTGCCGGCGTTCATTCTGACCGCGCTGGCAATCGGAGCGTCTGCGGCTGCCGGTAGGAAAAGACCGGCGATGTATGTCCTGATCGCCGCTGCCTGTATAGTCGGGCTTGCCGCTCAGCTTTTCTGCATGAGGGTGAACGGAGTTCCTGTCTATTGCGCGGTCGGAGTTATAATTGACATCTCGGCCGCCGGACTTCTCTGAGAAGGCGTTGATTTGAAAAGGATCCTTAAGCTCATAGCGTTGATGCTCTCTCTGGCGCTGCTCGCGTCCTGCGCGGGAGAGTCTGACATATCCGGAACGGCAGAAAATTTCACGGTCGGATACGGAGAGCGCGATATCGCGTTCGATATCGGCGAGGATATCATCTACGTTGCCGGATACAGAGGCGGAAACAGAGCTCAGGGCGTGCTCGACGTCCCAAAGGTAAAAGCGGTATGGCTCGAGGCGGGAGAATCGACGCTGCTGATCTCGGTCGACTGCGTCGGACTGGCGTCGGGAACGGTCAAGGAGATCCGAAAAGCGCTGTCTGAGCTCGTCCGGGAGAGCGGCTGCGGCTCGGTACACATATTGAGCACTCACGATCACGCCGGCGGCGACACTCTCGGTCTCTGGGGCGAGGACGGAGTCGACGGAAAGAACGAAAAGTACATGGAGTCGCTGATCGGCGCTGCGGTAGAAGCCGCTTCCGAAGCCTGTTCGGACAGACGCTCCGGAGACATTCTTTTCGGATACGCGAACTGCTCGGAGCTGCTTGAGGACACCAGAAAGCCGGTGGTTTTCGATCCGAACGTCTACTGCTTCAGCTTTGAGCCGGACGACGGCAGTCCGGGCGTGAGGATACTTAATTTAGCGTCGCACGCGGAGGCGCTCGGCGGGGACAATTCGCAGATCAGCGCGGATTTTCCGGCGTATATCGCAGAAACTATAGCCGAGCGTACCGGCGACAGGACCGTATTCTTTACCGGAGCGATCGGCGGGCTGATCCGTACCGCCTTTCGCGAGACAGATCCGATCGAGAACTGTGTCAATACCGGAAAGCGGATAGCCGAAGCGGTGCTCGGCATAGATAACGCGGTAAAGCTCGAGCCAAGGCTCGCCGTCGTCACCGAGCATTTTGAGGTCGAGTGCGAAAATCCGCTCTTTATCGGGATGAAATTTCTCGGCGCGCTGGAGAACGATCTCAGGGTCTCATTCGGAAAAGCCGTGGTCAGGACCGAGCTGACGCTGATAACGCTCGGCTCAAAGCGGATACTGCTCCTGCCGGGAGAGATTTTCCCGGAGCTCGTCTACGGCGACGACAGCAGCTTTTCCCCAACCCATCCCGAGCGTGAGGATCCGGACGCGCTCTGCGGTCTTCTCGGAGAGGAGCTGCTGATTTTCGGGCTTGCGGACGACGAGATAGGCTATATCGTCCCGCCGTCCGACTTTGAGCTCCATCCGGAGCACCCGTATCTGAAAACTCCGGAAAAGGACAAAAACGGCGAAAATCACTACGAGGAGACCAACTCGGTCGGACCGGGAGCCGCTAAGGCTGTCGCCGAAGCGGTGAAAAGCCTGATCGGCAGGACAGGCTGAACGTCCTATTGACATTATCGTAATTCGGAGTTATAATAATACGGCACGATCAACGGCGCGGACTGCGCGCCGGGCTTGAAAGCGAAGGGAGAAACAGAACATGATGGTTTCATCAAAGGGGCGCTATGCGCTGAGGGTCATGCTCGACATGGCGGAGCGTCAGAAGGACGGCTATCTGCGGCTGAGCGATATTGCGGAGCGTCAGCACATCTCGCGGAAATATCTTGAAAGCATCATGAATCTGCTCTGCAAGAGCGAGCTTGTGGAGAGCGCGGTCGGAAAGACCGGCGGCTACAGGCTTCTGCGCGAGCCGTCGGAATATCCGGTCGGAGAGATACTCCGCGCAGCCGAGGGCGAGCTCGTTCCGGTCTCCTGTCTTGCGGAGGACGGCAAAAAGTGCGGCGGAGCCTGCTCCTGCTATACGCTCCCGTTCTGGCAGGGACTGGAGGAGCAGATCAACGCCTACATCAACGGCTACACGCTCGCCGATCTTCTCAGAGAAAAGCAGGGCTCGCCCGAGTGCCGCTGCGGAACCGGAAAAAAGGGATCCGATAGCTAAAAGAAAAAAACTTGACAGCGGCGGTACTCTGCCTAATTGTGCGGTATTGCCCAAAAAAACACGCCTCCTTGGGCGGTCCAATAAAACATCCAATAAAAACAGAAGAAGGAACTGTTGCAAGTACCCCGGCATAAGTACTTACAGCAGTTCCTTTAATTTATTGCCATAAAGCTGTAAAACGAATGTGCATATATATATATATAAAATATGGATAATGATCAAGCATCACGCTGATCATTGGCGAAAATTCTCGAATTGAAATTTTTTTATTAAAAATAAATCCAGAACGTATTATAATACGTCTTATTGTCGAACTACAATATTACGTTAGGTTCGGAGACGGTATATTGTTGAATTTATCAATATTAAGGAGCAGACAATGAATAAGCAACGAATCCTGTCAATTCTGCTTGCAGCGCTGTTGGCATTTCCGACACCGCTGTATGCGGTAGAGCCGGATGGCAGTGAGCTTACTGTCAGTGAAGCCGCAGGTACCGACAGCGAAGCCGCAGGCACCGACAGCGAAGCCGCAGGCACCGACAGCGAAGCCGCAGGTACCGACAGCGAAGCCGCAGGCACCGACACTGAAGCAATAGGCGACGACACTACAGGAACTGGCAGCGCAGCTACTGTCGGCGGCGACGAATCCGGCGACGAAACTGAAACGACAAATAACTCCGCAACGGTGGACAATATTACATTCACCTATGAGGAATATCATGATGGAGTAAAAATTGTCAGTGCCGTCGCAGGAGAAGGCTTCACCGGTAATTCTATCGTCATACCTGAGACTCTTAATGGTCTTCCGGTACGGCGAATTCAACACGCGACATTTGCATATCTCGGAGAATATACCGATGATGAGGGCAATACAATAAAAATTGCCGATAACATCACTTCGATTACGCTGCCGTCAACGCTGGTCTCTTGCGGAGCATCGTTTGAATGGCTGAATAATATCACCGAAGTGATAGTCAACGGAGGAAATAATAATTATTTTGCTTCGATCGGCAATGTGCTTTATTGGAATGGTGCTGGCAACGATGACGGCGAGTATTGTCTCGTTTTCTATCCGACCGGAAAAAGAGACACTACAACCTTTGTCATACCGGAAACCATTGAGGTAAACGGCACAACGCATTATGTCACCGCTGTCGGCGAGCACGCCTTCAGCGATTCCTGCATAACAACGGTTGACGCGAGATACATACAGCATTTCTATTTCAAGGCTTTCTGCAATAGTATTGTTGCGAATATCACAACCTCGACAGCGCTTAATTCGATCCATGAGGAAGCGTTTGCGGGCAATACCTCTCTTGTAAGCCTTGAGGTTCCGGCATACGGCGTTCGCGTATATAAGAATGACTATCCGACCTTCGGCACAACGAATACCGTAATATACTGTCACGCCGGATCTGAAATCGATCAGCTGGCGCAGACTGAAGGATTGCAGACTGTATATTATAATCAGAGCAATCCTCACTCTACCAGCGAAGCTGCTATTGCGGCAGGAGTGTCCCTCGATGCTCCGACGGGAAGCAGCCTTATCGGCATGATGTCTCCGGTTCTTTCCGATGGTAATTACAAAACGGTATATACCGGAAATGAGCTTATTATCAAGAATTCCGATGCTGTCCATCTGAGCCAAGCCAGAGTGCTTCCCGATGTTTCCTATAATGACGACGGCTCGGATAATTTCTGGAATGTGAACGGCACTAAGATTGAGGCGTCGATCGACGGAGAAAACTGGATTGCACTTTACACGTTTGACGGAATATACAATTTCGGTACCTGTGTCGCCGAGCTTGCAAGCCTCAGCGAGTATAAGTTCGATTATTTCCGCATCTCGCGCGAGGGCGGACTTGATATTGCCGAGCTTGAGCTGTGGTATGACAACGGCGGCGTCGATTTTCCCGAGAACGGTGTGATATTCACCTATGAAGCTGCCGCGGAATGGTATTATAGCAATGTCACAACCGGCGGCGTATGGTGCGATGATGAAGTATATGTCGGACCCGAAAACGGCATATTCATCACCGATGTAGAAACCTTCAGCGCGGATGTGGTAATTCCGAACACGATCGACGGCAAGCCCGTGGTCGGTATCGCGCCCTTTGCGTTTGATGGCTGCACCGGAATCAAGTCTATAAGCGTTGAGGACGCAGACACATCGCAGCTCACATATATTCTGCGGTATGCGTTCAATAACTGCTCCGGTCTTGAAACGATATCTTTGGCGAAGGCTCTGCGCTGCGTAGACGGCGTGGCCTTTGAAGGATGCAGCTCGCTGACCACATTCTACGCGAACTGGACGCCATTTACCGAGGAAGAAATCGCCGGACGGAACAATCGTTACGCAGTTGTTAAGGACGGCGTACTTTACACCTTCGGCGGAACCCGCCTGACCAAATATCCGATCGGACGTACCGACACAAGCTTTACAGTGCCTGACGGAACGGAGACCTTAGGCGGAAATTCATTCTCAGGAGCAAAGAATCTCAAGAGTGTGTCCTTGCCCTCGTCGGTATACGCGCTTAATGTATACTGCTTCGTAAACAGCGGACTTGAATCGATAGTAGTGCCGCACACGGTCAATTATATTGATTACGGTGTTTTCGAGGGTTGTACTTCGCTTGGAACCATTGAAATTCAGGCTTATAATATTTTCGTCCCTAACTTTGGAACCGGAGCGGAGACGACTGTTATCTGCCATGAAGGTTCAAATGCACAGAAAGCCTCAGAAAATGAAGGACTCACGGTTCAGCTTTATGCGCACAGTTATCCGAACTCTACTGGCGATGAAGCTGCCGCGGGCGGAATATATGCTGCGGCTCCGACAGACTCATATGTTCCGGCTGAGACTATCGGTATTTCCGAACTGACCGACGGCAGCAGCGCGACGGTATACAATGGCACAGAGGTTCTCATAGATACCGGTACGCCGGTTCATCTAAGTGAGATCCGCATACTGCCGAATGTATATGAGTGTTGGGATATCGTCGGAGTGACGGTTCAGGCGTCTCCGGACAATGAGAACTGGATGACTCTGTACAGATTTGAAAGAGACTATGACTGTATCACCTACTGCGCAAATATTGCCGACAATAATCTGTACAAGTTCCAATATTACCGAGTCATTAACAGCGACAATACCGCGCTCAATATTTCCGAGCTTGAGCTGTGGTATGACGACGGCGGCATTGATTGTCCCGAAAGCGGAACATTATTCATGTTCACCGATGCCAAAGGCTGGTATGATGAGAATGTCCAGCATCCGGACGAGAACGGCGACTGGCACGGAGACGTGTGGTGCGACGACTGGACTTATCAGGGAGCTGAAAACGGCGTATTCATCACCGGAGTGTTCAACCCCGGTTCTGAGGTCGTGATTCCGAATGAAATAAACGGCAAACCTGTTACCGGTATCGCGCCTTATGCCTTTGACGGCTGCGACGGAATTACCAGCATAAAGGTGGAGGACAGCGAAACCTCCCCGCTTACCTATATTCTGAAGTTTGCTTTCAACGAATGTACGAATCTTCAGTCGGTATCGCTGGCGAAGGCTCTGCGCTGTGTAGACGGTGAAGCCTTTGAAGGCTGCGAATCGCTGACCGAATTCCGCGCTGACTGGTCGGCGTTTACAGAGGAAGAATTAAAAGATCGCTACAGTGAAGAATGGGGCGAACGCGGCTACAGATATGTGGTCGTCCATGAAGGCGTACTTTATACCTTCGGCGGCGTGCGTCTGACAAAATATCCGGTCAACCGCGCTGATACATATTATTCCGTACTTGACGGAACAACGGCAATCGGCGGCTATTCGTTCTCGGGAGCGGTCAATCTGAAGAAGGTTGATCTGCCTCAGACAGTGACCGTATTAGATCCATTTTGCTTCATGGGAAGTGGACTTACATCTATAACGCTGCCATATAACATTCGTAGAATTCAATGCGGAGCTTTCATGAACTGTACAAGTCTCGAGAAGGTGGTTTCGCTTAACAACATCAGTACGTTGGAAATAGGCTGGAATGACAGCAATGTACCTGAACCTTTCGAAGGTGCTCATCCCAATCTTGAAATCGTAGCCTATGCGGGCGGTCCGGAGAATGAATACTGCTCTGCGCACAACATCAAATTCACAGAGTCAGATTCGGTAATCTGGCTTACCGGCAGGGATGACGCGGGCTATTACGACTACAAGGACAACGAAGCTATAATTACCGGCATGATCGCGCCCTATAACGCACAGATCGATAAGATTCCGGCGGTAACTCAGGACGGCAAGACTGTAGTCGGAATCGGAGACGCGGCGTTCATCGGCGATAGGCGAATCACCGGAAATCTGAAGCTGCCCGATACCATTCGGTTTATTATGGGCGCATCCTTTGCGGGAACTTCTATCGTATCGATCAATATCCCGAAGAATCTTGTCAATGTCTGGGAAGGCGCGTTTACCGATTGCAGCGAGCTGCAAAGCTTCACGGTTGACGACGGCAACCCATATTATCGCACCGATGAAGCAGGAATCGGACTTTACCGCATAGGCAAGCCCGAGAACATCGACGACGCTACCTTCATCTGCTATGCGATGGGCTGCAAGAACAAGAGCTATACGCTTCCGAAGGAAGTTTTCTCGATCGGGTTTGGCTCATTTGTCGGAGCTTCAAATCTGGAGACGCTGATTCTCGGCAATACTCTTGGCGAGATACGCGACGGACGCGCGTTTGTACGTTCCGGAATCAAGACTCTGACTGTTCCGTACTTCACAAGCTACGATGACAGCTCTTTCCATTTTACATTTGATGATGGAGCGGTAGTAGATATCGATGTAACCCGTGAGGATATCGGAGACGGTAAATACCTTATGAGGTATCTGCACGACGGTACACTTTGTCTTGTAACAGCCGCAGGCTTCTCTGGAACGGTTGAAATTCCGGAGGGCGTGGAGATTATCTACAGCGACGCTTTCAACAGAGGTTATGAGACAAATGAAAGAATCACTGACATTTATCTTCCTTCTACGTTAAAACAAATTGAAGGCGGAGCGTTCAACGGCTGTGGTAACGTTAACGTATACTCGGGTATATATACATATTATTACAATGAACAACCTGATAGCAATGAACAACCTGATAGCGTTAAGCACATAGAGTCTCCGGAATATGCAGTCGATGGACTTATTTATCGATATGATTCGGATAAAGGAATCGCATCGGTTGTTGGTGTAGCTGAAAACTATACTGAAATCTACCCAGATAACACCGAGCTTGTAATTCCTGACAGTGTTCAAATCGAAAATGAGACATATATTGTCAAGGCGATTGGTAAAGAGGCATTCGCAAAGCCTGACAATGAAGATATGCCAACTTTTACCTCTGTATATATTCCTGATACTGTAACGCATATCGGTGCAAGTGCGTTTGACTGGCAGAAAAAAATAATTTCTGTCCGGCTGTCAAATTCGCTCGAATCTATCGGCTGGAGCATATTCAACGGCTGTGTTGGACTATTAGAGTATACCATTGATGCCAACGAAGATACTCGTTTCAATGTATATGAAAACAATGGAGCGATGGCGATTTATGACACCGAGCGCAGGATCCTCAGCAACTATACGCGCGGATCTACGGCATCGACATTTACCATGCCGTCGGATATGCGTGAAATCGAAGATTTCGCATTCGCATACTCACAGCTCAAGAGCGTGACGATTCCTGAAGGTGCTGTAGCGCTCGGAGATAACGCATTTGCTTACAGCGATTTTCTCACCACGATCAATCTGCCTTCGACAATAATTGAGACCCATATGGCCTTCAGCTATTGCCCGAAACTGCTCGAGATCAATGTCGCGCCCGGAAACTTCAGTCACTTTGTAATTGACGGCGCGCTTTATCGCAACATTTACGAAGATAGTGAAGGAAAGAACAGAACCTACCTTGTAGCATATCCTGAGGGCAGAGCCAAGACGCTTGCCAACGGCGTTTATACAATCGCAAGCGGCACAGAGGGTATCTATTATGGAGCCTTTAGCGGCAATGGAACGCTGACCGGAGTAATCATCCCGAACAGTGTACAGAAGATTCTCGGCTGGGCCTTCAGCAATACAGCGCTGTCTTCAATAAGTATTCCTGACGGCTGCTTCGTAGATGGATCGGCATTTGAAGGTGTGTCCAATCCGTTGACCATGTATATTAAGGACATTGGTCATCTCAAATTACCGTCTAACATAGAAGTGTACAACAGCAAATCCGAATACGAAGATGCACTTCTTATGGAGAAGCTGACAATTGAAGACGGTGTGATCACTGAATACAACGGCTCTTTTGCAACGATCGATCTCAGAAAAGTCACAAGCGAGCCGATCACCGGAATCGGAGATAATGTGTTCAGCGGAGTTGACGCAGCGATCATTCTTCCGGATACGATTGAAACTATCGGCTCTCGCGCATTTGCGGAATGCCCGCAGATCACCGGCGAGTTTATCGCTGATTTGCTGGCAAAGGGCGTCGAGATTGCTCCGTACGCTTTTGAAAACTGCTCCGGAGTGACCTCGCTGACCATACCTGCTAACGTAACCAATATCGATGAAGGCGCTCTCGCAAGACTTACTTCTCTTGCGGAAATAAAGGTCGCAGAGGGCAATACTTACTTCGTAATCGATAACGGTGCGCTATACACCGCAGATTATTCGCGTCTGATTATCGCACCGGTCGCGAGCGGCAAGGTAAGCTTCAAGATTAAAGATGGAACCGTAAGCATCGACGCCGATGCGCTCTATGGATATTCGACGCTGATGGGAACTCTTGAGATTCCGACCTCTGTCCAATACATAGGCAGCTATGCGTTTGCGGGACTGTCGCAGATAGAAAGCTTTGCAATCACCGGCGAAGGTGAATCCGCAGGCGGATATTACACCGACGAATCCACTGAGGTCGGCAGTGCGACGGCTCTCTATCATGATACTACGCTCCTGTATTATCCTGCCGGACACCGCAATACTTCTTACACGGTAAAAGAAGGTACGACCACGATAGGCAGCTATGCGTTCGCGGAGAATAAGAAGCTCACCGAGGTCATTCTCCCTGAATCTGTAACCGATATTCAGCATCATGCGTTCAAGAACTGCTCGGCGCTGCGCAGCGTAAATCTGCCTGATGGACTTGTAAATATCGGACAGTATGCGTTTGAACTCTGCACATCGCTTATCAGTGCGCAGGTCCCCGCTGGAATCGACAAAATCGACGACGGCGTATTTGTAAACTGCACCGCGCTGCAGAATGTATCCATGCCAAGCGTTACGACTGTAAACAGCATTGCGTTTGCGGGATGCATCAACCTCACCAAGGTTGATATGCCTTCTGTCACGGTTATCGGAAACAGCGCATTTGCCGGATGCAATCAGCTTTCGAGCGCTTTGTTTGGCGAAAATGTGCCTGCTATCGTAATGACAGCCTTCACAAACTGCGACAAGCTTGTGGTATATTATCCGGAAGATGGATGGGCTGGAGAGATTGATGGCGGATTCTTTGGAATCTACATTGCAAAGCCCTATGCGCTTGCAAGGCTCACCAAGAATGATAAGAATAATAGCAATAGCAGCGTATCGCTTACATTCGCGCCCGACTCTACAAGCGATGCGGAAAATGTGAATGTACAGATCAATGCTACTGTACAGAATACATCCGAACTGCTCAACAAGATTGGCAGCGATGAGCTTGCTGTGACAGAGAAATCAATGGTCTACAGCATCACTCTGACCAATGGAGAAACCGGAATCAGCGAGCTGGACAAGCCGGTTCTTGTCAAGCTTCCGTTGGCAGCAGGTACTGAAAAGGATAAGCTGGTCATCATTCACGAGCATGACGGAACATATTCCAAGATCACCGATTACTACTTCGTAACCGAAGACGGTGTTGAATATGTTTGCTTCAGAGTGAACCGCTTCAGTGATTTCATTTTAGCAAATAATGGCTCGAGTGATGATGAAGATATCGATCCTACATACACAATAAGCGGATCGATCGCAAGCTTCGGAGATACGAGCGAAACGGTCACTGTCAAGCTGATCAGAAACGGAGCTGAAAAAACGGTAACAGCTTCTGACAGCTACACCTTTGAAACGGTATACGCAGGTGAATATACTCTGCAAGTAAGCAAGAATAATCATGTCACTCGCGAGTATACTGTTACGGTTTCGGATGCTAATGTGACGCTGGATGTTGAGATTCATCTGCTTGGCGATGTAAATATGAATGGATCGATTACATCTGCAGATGCACTGCAGGTCCGGCAGTACATAGCCGGACTCAGAGAGTTAGATGACTACAGGGTGTTACTGGCAGACGTCAATCAGAAGAACGGTGTAACTGCAACAGATGCCCTTTGGATTTTACAGCGTATAGCTGGAATCAGAAATGAAAGCTATACAACGATAGGAGGATAAACATGAAAGAACGAGTATTATCAATGATTTGTGTCCTGTGCTTGGTGCTTACTTTGCTGCCGACTACAGTTTTTGCACTTTGGACAACACCGACATTGGATGTCGATGCAAGCTATGAAGAAGCTACTAATAAAGTAAAAGCAACTGTAACGATTGGTGCTCACGAAGTTGGCGCTATCAACTTTACCTTGAACTATGACAGCACGAAACTTGCGATTAACGGCACACCGACCGGGCAGGGATTCTTTGCATCTGCAACCATAGGAACTCTCACTGCTGGAAAGATTATTGGTGCATGGGCTGATATTAGCGGTGCGACCAGCAGTGAAGAAGTACAGATTCTCTCTGTAACATTTGATGTTATATCCGGTATGAGTGGAGATGTTCTATTTTCTATTGATAACATCTCTTTGACTGACATCAGCGGTGACAATGAGGAGACAAGTGCTGGTGCAGGAAGCAATTTGACCAAATCTGTTACAATTCCTGCCCCGCCAATTCCCGCTACCGGCATCGTGCTGAACAAGACGGAAACCACCATCTACATTGGCGCGAATGAAACGCTGACCGCAACAGTAACGCCGGATGATACCACAGATACAGTAACATGGGAATCCAGCAATACCGATGTTGCAACGGTTGACAATGGTACTGTTACTGCAAAAGCTGAAGGCACTGCGACAATTACCGCAAAAGCAGGAACCAAATCCGCTACTTGTACGGTAACAGTCGAAGAAGCACCTTGTACACATAAAAACAAGGAGTCGGTTTCGGCAAAAGAATCCACTTGTGTTGAACAGGGCTGGGATGAATATTACAAATGCAACGACTGTGGACAACTGCTCGATAAGGATGGAAACGTGATAAGTGAAATTCCTTACCGCGAGTTGGCTGAACACACACCTGTACAGACTGCCGGTGATGAATATCTGAAGTCTGCTGCAACCTGCACTTCTAAGGCAGTTTATAACGAGCACTGCTCTGTATGCGACGAGAAACTTGAAACCACATTTGAAGATGGAGAACCTGCAGCGCATACAGAATCAGCTTGGAAGAGCGATGCTGATGGACATTGGAAAGTCTGCACGGTTTGCGGTGCAATTACAACCGTTAAAACAGCACATACTCCTAACCATGAAGGCCACGCAACTGAAGAATATCCAATAACTTGTAGCGAATGCGGCTGGGAAATCGAAAAACAACTTGCTCATGTTCACAATATGACTAAGGTTGATCGCGTAGATGCTACTTGCACAGACGACGGAAATATCGAATATTATGTATGCGGTAAATGCGGTAACTGGTATGAAGATGAAGATGGTACTGTACAGATTGCCGACCACGATTCTGTTGTGAAAAAGGCTCTTGACCATAAGTGGAAGGATGCAACCTGCACCGATCCCAAGACCTGTGAAAGATGCAGCGCAACCGAAGGTGAGGCTCTCGGACACAGCTACAGTGACAAATGGACACATGACGACACTGAGCATTGGCATGAATGCACCAGCTGCGGTCAGAAAAACGAAGATAGCATAGAAAAACATTCCTTTACCACTCCGAATCATGATGACAACAATCATTGGATGGATTGCAAATGCGGCGCAAAGGATGGCGTTACCGCTCATACCCTGACTCCGATTGAAAAAGACGCGACAGGTCATAAGCTTGCTTGCGGCGATGACGACTGCGGATACAGCAAAACCGAAGCTCATACTCCCGTGATCAGAGACGCTGAAGAGGCTACATATGAGAAACCCGGCTACACCGGTGATACATATTGCAGCGTTTGCGATTATGAGATCGCGAAGGGCGAGGAAATTCCGAAGCTTGAGTATATCATCCTCTTTCCGCCTGTAACCGATATCGGCGGCGGATCCGGAAGCGGAACTGGTACCGAAGGCGGAACCGAAACTGAACCGGAACAGCCGGACGAATGGATCAATCCTTTTGAAGATGTCACCGAAGACGACGAATATTATGAAGCAGTTCGCTTTGCAAATGAGAACGGTCTGATCATCGGCCTTTCCGATACCGAATTTGCTCCTGAGGTCATTATGAACCGTGCGATGTTCGTCACTATTCTCGGACGCGCCGAGGGCATTCCTGCGGACAACGCTTTCAACGGAACCTTTGAGGATGTCGTAGCCGACACATGGTACACGGCATATGTCGATTGGGCAGATCAGAATAGAATCATCACCGGCTACAGCGAAAGCGCATTCGGCCCTGAAGACAACATCACCGTTGAGCAGGCCTGCGTGATAATGGCCCGCTACGCGGCATATCTCGGATATGACGTCACCGTGGAGCCGCTCGATGCGGAATCCGGCTATGCGGATATTGACGATATCTCCGACTGGGCGGTCGATGGCATGGCATGGGCGGTACAGTCCGGAATCTACACAACGACCGATGGCGAGCTCCGTCCCGGCGCTCCCGCATCCCGCGCTATGGTTGCGATGATGCTGTATCGTCTGTCCGGAGTTGTGACCGAATTCATCAAATAGTTGTAAAATCAAGGTTTATACCCAAATAACTTCAGATAACCGAAACAATAAAAACTCCGGAAAAAATAACCGTTAAGTTAAAATGGGGCTGTCGCATTAAGCCACAAATAGAAACCGTTCTTTACCGAAAGGTATTGAACGGTTTTCTGCTTTCGAGTATAATTAATGCAATACCGCATAATTCTAAGTGCGCAGATGCGTGCTTAAGGCTTTAGCTGTGAATTGTGCGGTGTTGCCATAAGTCAAAAGACTAAGTACACACTCCCATGGGAGCATCATCTTTGATGACGTCCCCCCTCATTTTGATGAAATACAAAGCCTGGGACAATGTGAGTTCTTTAGAGAAAGGCGCAGGCGTATCCGTGACAACGCAGGGAGTGTAAGGTTCAAGTTTAGAAAGAATATTCCACACCGCGACAAGAATCATACGGCAAACGGCAATAATGGCTTTTTTATGATCTCGTCTTGCCTTAATTCTGCGGTAACGCTCCTTAAATTCAGGGCGTTTATTGGATTTAATGAGCGCGTTGGCGACTTGAACCAACAGAGGTTTTAGGTAAGAACCAGCACGGGAAATTCTTGTGAATTTTACCTTTCTATCGCTACTGTCATTGCGAGAGCAACAGTCTGCCCAAGAAAATAGATGTTTCGCCGAAGGAAACAAAGACATATCAACACCGATTTCCGAGATGAGCGCGATAGCGGTCAATGGATTGGATGAAAATCCCGGAACGGTACGAATCAGCTTCAAAGAGTAGGCGTATGGTTCGTCGCGACGGTAGATTTCAGTTTCAATTTGCTCGCGGTGTTGCTTTAACTCGTCAATGTGGTTGAGACAATGACGAAGTTTAACTGCCTGTTCTCTTGAAATTGCACGTCAATAGCGGCTTGAATTTCCTCAATGGGTTGCTTGCATCGCCCATCAACAAAAGGACTGACATTTTGTCTCATCCGGATGAGACAAAATGTATTCGGTAATAGATCTTGCAGACTTACCGAACGGAAACGAAAACAGCAGCATAGAAGATAGCAGCGGGAATAATCCTGGGTTTTTTGGTTAAATAATTAATGTCTACTGATCAACCCAAAAAGTATTGCACCACTGGACATTTACGTCGATTTGTGGTATAATAAATGCAAGGAAAAAC